>CAZTYP010000088.1:0-3647 GCA_964617555.1 uncultured Melioribacteraceae bacterium
GCATCGGCGGACAATTGAGCAACCGTGCCGTTAAAATTCATAATTTACCATCCATAATTAACAATTAATATTTTGGTATATTTGTGTTGCTTAAAAAAAACGAATTATGTTTAAAATTAACGAAATAGAGATTGAAAACCCGCTTTTGCTTGCTCCTATGGAAGACGTAACCGCCATCGGTTTTCGTAAATTATGTAAAGAGATGGGAGCGGATATTGTTTATACCGAGTTTGTCAATTCTGACGGTTTAATTAGAAATAACAAAAAAACCGCCAAAAAGATGGAAATTTTGGATGAAGAACGTCCGGTAGGGATTCAAATATACGGTTCCGAAATTGATGCAATGGTAGAAGCGGCAAAAATGGTAGAGGAGATGCAACCCGATATTATTGATATTAATGCCGGATGTTGGGTCAAAAAGGTTGTAAAACGAGGTGCCGGTTCTGGGCTTTTGAAAGACCCCGACTATATGGAAGCCATGGTTAAAGCAATTGTAGATGCTGTTGATATTCCGGTTACGGTCAAAACACGTATCGGGTGGGATGCCGATTCCATAAACATTTGTGATGTTGCCAAGCGATTGGAAAATGTAGGGGCAAAAGAACTTACAATTCATTGCAGGCACAGCAGACAAGGGCATGCGGGAGAGCCGGATTGGACTTACGTTGCAAAAGTTAAAGAGGTTGTTAAAATTCCCGTTGTGTTAAATGGCGGAGTTTTTTCGGCCGAGGATGCGAAACGTGCTTTCGAAGAAATCGGGGCAGACGGAGTAATGATTGCCAGAGGTGCAATTAATCATCCTTGGATTTTCAGAGAAGCAAAACACCTTATTGCAACCGGAAAAAAACTTCCCGCTCCAACTTTCGAGGAAAGAATTACTACGGCACTTAAACATTTACGATACGAAATAGAGTATAAAGAAGAAGAACGTCATGCCGTAATCCCTTTTCGTAAATATTATTCCGGTTATTTGAAAGGATTGCACGGTTCTTCCAAAATCCGACAAGAATTGATGAAATATGTTGAGTATACTCCTATTGAGGAGGTGCTGTTAAATTATTTGGAAGAATTAAGAAAATATGAAGATAATTAAATATTCATTTCTCGATTGTTTTTGTAAAAATTTTTTATGAAACAAAAAACAGCAAAAATAATATCGTATGTTTTTGCACCACCATTTAATTTAATGGCGGGTTTTATCCTTTTGTCTAATCATATTTACAATGAAAACGTATTAATTGCCGAAACTCTTTTAATTGCGTTTATTTTTGGAGTATTGTTCCCGATAATTGTATTTGTTTATTTACGTACAAAGGGGAAAATAATAAATGATGATGCCACGGAAAAAAGGGAAAGAACACTCCCTTACGCAATAGGACTCGGTTTATCTATTGTTGCTTTGTGGCTATCAAATTTTTTAAACTTACATCATCTTGTTCTTGCACTTTGGAGTTCATATATACTTATCCAAACGGCCATGATAATAATTAATAAATTTTGGAAAATTAGTGCACATTTAATAGGGGTAGGCATTCCTTTTGCCGTGTTGCTTTTTCTTTTAAATACTGAATATCTTTATCTGATTACTATTCCTATAATTATCGGGTGGGCAAGATTAACACTAAAAGTTCATACGCCGTTGCAAGTATTAAGCGGATTTTTACTTGGGGTAATACCTACTTACTTTATTTTTAAAATATTTTAAAATATTTATAAATCATTTTTCAAAGAGATCGCAACCTAAAACAAAGGGGAATATGTCACTCAAAAAAGAAGCGGTTAAGCAAGTTTCGTTATTTGCGGATTTGCTTGAATTTACGGGAGCAAACAGATTTAAAGTAAATGCCTTTCGCGGAGCAGCAAACAAATTGCGAAGAATAGAAGGGGATTTGGAGGCCATGCTCCAAGACGGGAGCATAACTGAGATTAATGGGATTGGAAAAGGAATACAAGCATTTTTATACGAGCTATCCGAT
The DNA here is from genome assembly GCA_964617555.1 of uncultured Melioribacteraceae bacterium. Classification (GTDB taxonomy): domain Bacteria; phylum Bacteroidota; class Ignavibacteria; order Ignavibacteriales; family Melioribacteraceae; genus 1-14-2-50-31-20. Next base: position 1,977 of record CAZTYP010000088.1, read on the forward strand.
AACGGAGCTGTTAAAGAATTAGAAACTCTAAAAGGGAGCATTCCTGAAGGGATTATTGATATATTACAAATAAGGGGGCTAGGAGTTAAAAAGGTTAAACAAATTTATGAAGAGTTGGGTGTTACTTCACTTAATGAATTGGCAGAAGTTTGCTTAACAAATCAACTTTCGGAATTAAAAGGTTTTACAGTAAAATCGGAATATGCAATTCTTGAAGAGATTGAAAAACAACGCAAAAACAGAAAATTTATGCTTTTTAATCAAGCGGAGCATCTTGGAGCACGAGTGCTGGAAAGAATAAAGGACTTTAATTCATCAATTAAATGCGAGTTTTCCGGTCAGTTACGCAGAAAAACGGAAGTAGTTTCCAAAATAGAGATAATTTGTCAAATAAATAGTATAGATAACTTTAGGTCGGAGTTAGATAAGATATATAAAAACAATACCTTAAGTCAAGACAGCTCATGTAAAATAATTGATATAAATTTAGGTGCGAATATTCCTTTGCGGATTATTTTGTCGGATGAAGATAATTACATTTATAATTTGGTAAAATTTACAGGTTCCGGAGAGTTCTTGCGTAACTTTAAAATCAAAAAAGAGATTTATTATAGAAACGAGGAGCATCTTTTCGAAGAAAATAATATTCCGTATTTTATTCCTGAAATGAGAGAGAACTACACACTTGATGCTCCCGAAATTTTGAGAACTGATTCCAATTTAAAAAGGGAGCATTTTAACGGATTACTTCATTTTCATACAACACAATCTGACGGAGCAAATACTTTATTTGAAATGGCTAAGGGAGCATTGGAATTCGGATATAAATTCCTTGCTGTTTGCGATCACAGTAAATCGGCGTTTTATGCGAACGGTTTATCTGAAGAAAGAGTTTTGGAACAGAAAAAGGAAATAAAATTTGTATCGGATGAACTTGGAATTAAAATATTTCACGGAATTGAATCCGATATTCTGAGAGACGGCTCTCTTGATTATTCCGAAGGGTTTATGAAGAATTTTGATTTTGTTGTAGCTTCGGTTCATTCATTATTCGGTTTATCAGAAAACGAAATGACCACACGTATTATAAAAGCGGTTGAAAATCCTAACACAAATGTTTTGGGGCACCCTACAGGCAGATTATTACTTGCCCGCGATTCTTATAAGTTAAATATAAAAAAAGTAATTGAAGCATGTGCAAAAAATGATGTTGCAATAGAGATAAATGCTTCGCCGTACCGTTTGGATTTGGATTGGAGAAATATTTGGTATGCTAGGGAAGTGGGGTGTAAGTTTGCCGTAAATCCGGATGCGCATTCGGTTGAAGGAATTTGGGATACGGAATACGGTATAAATATTGCACGTAAAGCCGGTGTGCAAAAAGAGGAAGTAATAAATTGCTGCACACTTGAAGAATTTGAGAGATTTAAAAAGTAGCTTTCTTTTATTTATTGTACATTAAAAGTTTAAATTTTTCATTTAAGTTTTTAAATAACAGTACCTACCTTGGATTTTTTTTAATTCACTGATATTTTGTGGTAAAACAAAGATGTGCCGTGGTAATTTATTTCCGACCAAAATAATATTCCTACAAATTAAGTTGTTTACCGGTAATTTTTATTTTATGATTCTGAATTATTATCTAATTATTTAGTAATTTTCATATTTAAA
>CAZTYP010000089.1:0-10706 GCA_964617555.1 uncultured Melioribacteraceae bacterium
AAAAGACCATTCAAAAAGATAACCCCGCCATTATCCAGAGATTTGTTTTTATCGTTAGCGGCTGCAAAATATACTTCATAATTTCCGGATTTTAATTTTATTTCCGAATCCAAATCATATTCGCCGTCGCTTTTATTGTAATCTTCACAATTCTTACTCTGCCAAACTACTTCGCGGGTATCTGTTTTAACAATCCAAGCGTAATACTCCAAATAATTATTCCATTCGCCAAAGGAAGCGGCTTCGCCTGTAATTTCTATATGTGAGTTTTGAGCAAGTGAAAATCCCCCTATTTCTACTTCGCCGGGATAAACGTTTCCAATCTTTAACGAATATTGCGCATTAAGTACGGTAATTAATAGTAAAACAAAGATTATTAATAAATTCTTTTTCTTATTCATAATTAAGCCATGTTAAAATTTGTATTTTTAGACGTAATAAAACGGAAATAGTTTTATGAGGTAAATAATTATTTTGTTATTCGTTTAATTTGCCGTTGAATGGTTTTTGCCTTTTGTAATGAAGTAAAATAACCGACTCTTACTCTGTGCCAAATACTTCTTTTATGTTTTGGTTTTACTGAAACAATAAAGGCATTATATCCGTGAGAAAGCAATTTGTTAAGTTCCCTTTCGGCATAAGCACGGGTTTTCCATGAGGAAACTTGCACACAATACAAGTTTCCGTCTGTAAAAATTGCATTTTTTAGTCCCCTTTCTTCAGCAATGTTGTAACTCTCTGAAGTATCTTTTTTCGCATTAGGCTCAGGATAAGTTTTTTCTTGAGTATTCGTTTTTTTTACTGATTCCGTAGTCTTCTCAATTGTATAAGTTTCGAGAGCAGGAATTTCATTTTCGGCAATATTTTTTTTGTCAGCATCTTCCAATGTATCAACTTTTATAGGGGGCGGAGCAAAATCTTTTGGAATTGTTGATTTTATATTCTTCTTTTTTGTTCGGGAATTCGAGGAAGAAAATTTTCCGATTATTAAATAAGAAATTACTTCGTTGAAAATATTTTGTACGTTTGCATCAGTTGAAACATGTTTTTTAAATGGAGAAGGCCCCGAAGCGAACCCCGAAGAACTTGATGCTCTGTTAACAATTCCCCCTCGTTTATCGTAATATATTTTCCCTATTTCAACATAACGTCTTTTAACCTTATCAAAAAGATAATGCGTTTTTATTGCCGAGACTTTTCCTATAGCATTAACGTATTTCGGAGTTCTAAATTTTTCAACGGCCCAAACAGAAACATCCGTTCCGTAACTAACCACCTTGGAAGAATCCACAAATATTTCAAGGGAATCATCTGATACGATTTTTCTCCAGTTTTTATCCAGATTTTGAGAAAATAACGAAACGCCTAAAATAAAATAAATGAATAAAACTATTTTCGCATTCTTTTTCATTCGGAAACTTCTATTATTTACTAATATAATTTAATTATTGGTTCAATAAATTCCCAATTGTAATTTACTTAATGGTTAATACTTTCCAAAACAAACTATAATTATTTAAAAAACTTTATTATTATAAATAATTTAGTAATAAATTATTTAAAAATATTTTTATCATTTTTTTTTAATATATAAAAAAGCAGTATAAAATTTTGAAATTTAACTTATTAGTTTTATTTTAATAACATAAATTGTTCTTCTCTTATATTGTGCTGTGTTTTTACTCCACTTAATATTTTCGGCATCCGCCTTAAATTTTTTTTGATCACCTTTATTTATTAATAAATTAGGAGTAGTTTATGAGCAATTCAATATGCATTTTTGAAGATAGCGGATATTCCAATCTGTTACCTTTGGTCTATTTCAGACCTCCGTGCGATTTATTAAACGGCATACTTACCTTACGAGAAAAAATAACCCACTATATTCCTTCAGATTCAGTTACGGTTCATACAAGAAAATATCTTGAAAAATTCGTTCAAAAAGAAAATCCGGATATTCATGTAAACAAATTGGATGATAATTCCGAAAGTTGCCTTTTTATTAATGGAAGAGTTGTTGCAGATAAAACTTTGGCCGAAATTCTTATATCATCTCCCGATAACACTTTATTTGTTTCCGGTGACGATGTTGTTGCGGCAAAAGTAAGCGGCGAAAATTTGGTAAAATTTAAAAACGGATTACCGGAATTATTTTCTGTTGCCGATTTTGATAATTTGAACAAAAAAGAGGTTGAGGCGGTTGTTGTTGCTTATCCGTGGAATTTGGTTTTAAGAAACGGAGAAGAGATAACAAAAGATTTTGAAGAATTGGTGGATAGAAATTCCGAAATGATTAACGGGAAAATATACGATAACGTAACTTTTGTAAATAAAGAGAATATATATATTGCTGAAGGTGCTAAAATTAAACCTGGTGCGGTTTTAGATGCTGAAGAAGGACCTATATATATTGCAAAAGGAGCTACCGTAATGGCTAATGCCGTTATTGAAGGTCCGTGCTATGTTGGTGAAAAATCCAAAATTAAAATTCTTGCTAAAATTTATGAAGGTACAAGTATTGGTCCCGTTTGTAAAGTTGGTGGCGAAGTTGAAGAATCTATTATTCATTCTTATTCCAATAAACAACACGACGGTTTCCTCGGCCATGCTTATCTCGGTCAATGGGTAAATCTTGGTGCAGATACCAATAATAGCGATTTGAAAAACAATTACGGCAATGTAAAAGTGATAATTAATGATGGAGAACCGATTGACAGTGGTTCTTTATTTGTCGGTTTAACTATGGGCGACCATTCCAAAACATCGATTAATACAATGATTAACACCGGTACGGTTGTTGGCGTTTCCACAAATATTTTTGGTAACGGGTTCCCCGATAAATATGTTCCATCTTTCGGATGGGGCGGCTCAGATTCCATGACAACTTACAATATAGAAAAGAGTATGAGTGTTGCCAAAAAGGTTATGGCTCGCCGCGATAAATCTTTTACAGAAGTTGAAGAAGAAGTTTTCCGTAAAGTTTACGAATTAACTCAACCGGAAAGAGATAAACGAAATATGTAAATAATCCCTCACAAATAAAATAGGAGTAAAAAATGAGACTGATTATTCAACCCGATTACGACAAAGTTTCCAAATGGGCTGCAAACTATGTAGCAAAAAAAATATTATCTTTTAAACCAACTGCAAAAAAACCCTTTGTTTTAGGATTGCCTACCGGCTCCTCCCCTCTCGGAATGTACAGAGAGTTAATTAAACTTAATAAAAAAGGTGTGGTATCATTCAAAAATGTTGTTACATTTAACATGGATGAATATGTCGGGATTCCCAAAGACCATCCGGAAAGTTATCATTCGTTTATGTGGAACAATTTCTTCAGCCATATAGATATATTGAAAAAGAATGTGAATATTCTTAACGGAAACGCAAAAGACCTTGAAAAAGAATGTATTAATTATGAAAAGAAAATAAAGAAATACGGCAAAATTCACCTTTTTGTCGGTGGAATTGGACCTGACGGGCATATTGCTTTTAACGAACCGGGTTCTTCTCTTTCCTCCAGAACACGCGTTAAAACTTTAACTCAAGATACAATTATTGCTAACTCCCGTTTCTTTGATAACGATGTTAATCAAGTTCCTAAAACCGCTTTAACCGTTGGCGTTGGAACAGTTTTAGATTCCGAAGAAGTGCTTATTATTATTAACGGGCACAATAAAGCAAGAGCATTGCAGAAAGTTGTTGAAGAAGGCGTAAATCATATGTGGACGGTTAGTGCTTTGCAATTACATCCAAAAGGAATAATTGTTTGCGACGATGCGGCCACATACGAAATAAAAGTCGGAACGGCAGAATATTTCAAAGACATTGAAGCTGCCAATTTAGACCCCAAAACTATACTCGCCTAAAATCTCACTTTATTTTTATAAGATATAGCATTTATTATATAAATGCTATATCTTTATATATTGTTTCCCGCTTCATTTATCAAGGAGGAAAATATGTACACAGCAGAAGATATATTAAACGAAAAAACACACGATATTATTTATACTTCCCCCGATTCTACAGTGGCTGATGCATTAAAAATAATGTTGGAAAATAACATTGGTGCAATAGCAGTTAAAGATGACGAAAAATTCGTGGGAATATGGACGGAAAGGGATTTGATGCGTAATGTTGTTACGGAAGGATTTTTCTCGAAAACCTCCAAAATTAAAGATTATATGTCAACAGAACTTAAAACGGCACAACATAATGATTCTCTTTTCCTTTTGGAAGATAAAATGCTCGGAAAAAGAATAAGGCATTTATTTATTGAAAAAGAGGGGGAAATTATTGGTATTATTTCCACCGGAGATATTATAAAAGCAATTATGAATGAAAAAACCAAAGAATTAGAAGAACTTAATGCAATTGTTAATTTTGACTATTACGAAAATTGGAAATTTAAAAAGAAAAAATAAATTAGTTATCATGCTCCGCTTGTAATCGGAGCATAACAGATAATGGGTAGTAAATGGAAAACACACCTCAACTGCAAAAAAAATATTCGCAGGATGTACATCACATTATAATTAATAATAAAGAATTTTACATTATCGGTACGGCACATATTTCACAAAACTCTGCAGATTTGGTTCGCAAAGTAATAACAGAAGAAAAACCGGATGTTGTTTGTGTGGAACTGGATAAACAACGCTATAAAGCGTTATCTGAGAAAAAGCGCTGGGAAGAATTAGACTTAAAGCAGCTTATCAAAGAAAAGCAGTTAAGCACTTTAATTATAAATATTTTACTGGCATCATATCAGAAAAAACTTGGCAAAAAACTTGGAGTAAATCCAGGAGTTGAATTGTTAGAAGCAACAAAAGTTGCAAAAGAATTAGATATTCCTATTGAACTTGTTGATAGAGATGTAAGAATTACCTTAAAACGAGCATGGAATTCAATGGGATTTTGGCAAAAAATAAAACTTATGACCGTCGGTTTAGCTTCAGTTTTTGAAGAAGAAGAAATAAATGAAGAAAAATTAGCCGAATTAAAAGAAAAAGATGTTTTGAATGAAATGATGTCGGAAATGGGTGAACAAATGCCTGTTTTAAAACGTGTTTTAATTGATGAACGAGATTCTTATTTAATGCAAAAGATAAAAACCAGTAACGGAAGTAAGATTGTTGCGGTTGTGGGAGCAGGACATGTTAACGGAATTATAAAAGCATTAAAAGAAGAGCGTGAACAAAATCTTGCTGAAATAGAAGTTATTCCCCCTTCTTCCAATTTATTTAAAATTTTAGGCTATGGTGTTCCGGCAGTAATTATTGCTTCGCTTTTTTACATCGGTTTTACAAAGGGAGCAGCAGTAGCCGGAAATAATTTGTTTTTCTGGATCTTGGCAAACGGAATTCCTGCCGCGTTGGGAACCATTGTCGCATTGGCACACCCTATAACAATAATTTCGGCATTTTTAGCTGCTCCGGTAACATCGTTAACACCCATAATAGGTGCAGGTTATGTTACGGCATTTGTTCAGGCTTATTATCAACCCCCGAAAGTAAAAGAGTTTGAGACCGTAACCGAAGATGTTACTTCTTTTAAAATGTGGTGGAAAAACAGATTACTTAAAATTTTACTTGTTTTTATTTTGAGCGGACTTGGAAGTGCGTTTGGAACTTATGTAGGAGCTTATAAAATTATCGGCAATTTATTTTAGAAATTATTTAATTTTTCGGTTGAATTATCGGGAAAATAATTTTAACAGTTGCTCGGACGGGCTTTCCGGCTGATAAACCGGGTTCAAATTTTGTTTCTAAAATTGCAACTTCAACCGCAACACCGCTGCCGTATCCCAAATCTTTAACCACTTTTGTATCTCGTACATTTCCGTATTTATCAACAACTGCATTGACAACTACATTGCCTTCAAGATGTTTTCGTTTTATTATTGACGGCAGAACAAAATTATCCATTATTCCTTTTATTCCGTCTTTTGGTTTAGGACAAACATCAACATTGCATGAGAAATTTTTAATAACAATTGTTGCTTGCTCCGTTTTATAGACGGATTTTTTCTTCTTTTCTGCAATCTTTTCTGTTTTTTGATGAATTTCATTATTTGCATGTGCAATTGTTGCCGGTTTATTTTTCCCTTTAGTAGCTTCGGTAGGCGTTGCATACAAAATTTTTCCGTTTAACATGAAAGGTATTTTAAAAAGTACTTTACTGGCTACTTGCTTACCGTCTTTTTCCGCCGGTAAAAATCGCGATGCTTTAATTGCCTCTATTGCAGCTTCTTTTGTCCCCAATCCTAAATCTTCAATTACATCAATATTCCGAACTATTCCCAAGGAATCTACCGAAACAATAACTTTCACAAATCCTTCCACTCCATATAATTTTGCATGTTTCGGGAAAACCAAATGTTTGAGTATTTCATTCATTCCGCCTGCAGGTTTTGGACAAATATCTGCCCCTTCGCATAAAAATAAATCGTTGTTTTTTTTGATTCTGTCTTGAGTGTTGGCATATTTATATGCTTCGAGCGGAGCTATGTAATTAGGGTCGTAATCAATATCAACACGTTTTAGCAATTCACCTTTTTCGTAGCTTAGAACGGATTGTAACGCACCGTTTTCGTAATAATATTTGGTAATTCCGTCTCTTACACCGTATTTTACCGATATTTCACTTTTCATCAATCCGGTATCGTAAAATTCCTTAATCAATCCGTTCAATTTTCCGTTACTATATGTTTTTTCGGTTTTTAGATTCCCATTTTGATAGTACCAATAACTTGTTCCTTCAAGAATATCACCGGCATAATATAGAACTCCTTCTATTTCCCCTGTTGAATAATAGGTATATACAAATCCGGTTTGAGAAAACAATACCGAAGTTGTTAAAAAAAATAAAATGGAAAGTCTTTTGAAATTCATACGGTTTTATCTTATAAAATTTAATTATAAATGTAAATATACTGTAAAATTGTCAATTATGGTTTGTTATTGTTTTTGTTTTAAACCCCAATTAATGGAAACGAAAATTATTATCAATGAGATTAAAAGCCATAACACACTCCAAACCGTAGCGGATGTAGAGGTTAAGGCGGCAATATATTGTGCGTCGGAGGGACGGTAAACATCGGTAAATAGATCCTCTTTTATATCAATAAGAACATAAAGCATGCTTATTAAACCGATTATTTTAAAAAAATATCGATTGAAATTTTGTGATAAGTAAAATGGAACAATCATAAAAACTGCTGCAAAAAGAGTTGCAGCTATCTTGCCCAAATATCCTTCAAAATAATTTGCGGCAAAAAGGATGAAAATAATTGCAAGGGAAATAGAAAAAAGTTTGCGAAATTTTTCTCTGTATCCGGATATAAAAAGAAATATTCCAAATAACAAACTTCCCAAGTATCCTGCCGAAGCGATAATGAATTTAACTCCGCCAATTGTGCGTGTTTCCCCTTTTAATGCATTTGTGATTAATACGGAATCAATCTTTCCACCGGTTAAAATTGCGGCAACAGCATGACTAATTTCGTGAGCAATTATTACAAACAATTTTATGGGATAAATCAAAAACGTATTCCACATAAAAAAGGCAATTACCATAAAAGAGGAAATTATTCCGTATTCAACTAATATTTGCTGTTGTTTTGTTAATTTTATTTTTTTCCTTTTTGCCATATTTAATATTTTTATACAATTTAAAACTCATCATTATCAATTATTGTTTCAAATACCTTAAAAATTATATCTGAAGTGTATCCGCGACTTTTGAGAAAGTTAAATAACTTACCCTTAATTTTTCTGATCTCCGTTTCGTTACGTTTTGATAATTTTTCGTATTTATTTTTTGCAAGCATAAGTGCATTATTAAAATTTTTTGGATTATTGTTTATCCCTTTAGTAACCTCTGCAATTATTTCACGATCGATTCCCTTTTTGAATAATTCGGAAGTAATTTTCATTATTCCTTCCTTTTTGCGTTCAATTCTGTTCCGAACAAAATTTTCGGCAAAAGAGAAATCGTTTAAGTATTTTTTCTCCTTTAATTCATCAAGAACTTTTTCAATTATGGCAATATTGAACCCTTTTTTTTTGAGTTTGTTTTTTAATTCCAAGTAGGAGTGATTTCTGCCGGAAAGATAACGAAATGCAGACCTTTTAACTTCGTATTCGTTGTTAGCGGCTTGGAGCTTTTTTATTTTTTCCGATGATATATTATCCCCTTTATATAAAGGGAAACTTAAATATACATCGTAGTAAATAGTTATATCTTCCGCATTGTTGAATTTTAAAATTATTTTATTACGTTTTTTTTCTATCGAAATTAATTGCATATTAGATTGTGCCATTTAAATAAAAAAAACCTCCGAAGGAATACAACGGAGGATTAAAAAAGCAGAGTTGTTACTTTTTCTTTTTTGTTTCTTCCGGTTCTTTATTTTCCGGTTTAATCATTCCTAATTTTTCTTTCAATTCTTTTTCAATATTTTTAAAAAGTTCCGAATTTTCGCGTAAAGCCGTTCTGAATTTTTCACGTCCGTTAAATCTATCATCACCATAAGTAAACCAAGCACCGCTTTTTTGTATAACTCCTTTAGCTACACCAAGGTCTATCAAATCTCCTTCTTTACTGATGCCCATATTATACATTATGTCGAATTCCACCACTTTAAACGGAGGAGCGACTTTACTTTTAACTATTTTTACTTTTGTTCTGTTACCTATAATTTCATCTCCACTTTTGATGGCGGCAATTCTTCGTATGTCCATCCTTACGGAGGCGTAAAATTTAAGTGCATTTCCACCGGTGGTTGTTTCCGGTGAACCGAACATTACACCTATTTTACTTCGGAGCTGGTTGGTAAAAATAACGCAGGTTTTGGAACGGCTGACGGCGCCGGTAATTTTGCGAAGTGCTTGCGACATTAAACGTGCCTGTACACCCATTTGTGCATCGCCCATTTCCCCTTCAATTTCGGAGCGTGGAACAAGTGCGGCAACGGAATCTATTACAATCACATCCAAAGCATTACTGCGTACAAGAGTATCAACAATTTCCAAAGCTTGCTCACCGTAATCCGGTTGTGAAAGCAGAAGATTATTAACATCAACATGTAATTTTTTTGCGTAACCCACATCAAGGGCATGCTCGGCATCAATAAAAGCCACAAGTCCGCCTTGCTTTTGTGCTTCTGCAATTATATGTAAACACACAGTAGTTTTACCTGAAGATTCCGGTCCGTAAATTTCAACAATTCTGCCACGCGGCACTCCGCCAATACCAAGAGCATTATCCAACGAGATTGAGCCGGTAGAAATTGATTCTATTTCATTAATTACACCGTCGCCCAATTTCATTATGGTTCCTTTGCCGTATGTTTTTTCGATTGACGATATTGTGTCATCAAGTAATTTTATTTTTTCATCTCTTTCATCAGCCATGCTTTCTCCTTTATTTTAATTTAAAACTTTCTATCTCAGTGTAAACTGACCCGGTAGGTTTAAGTTCACTCTGTATTAAATAAAACTTATCAACTTCGAATTTAATATAAGAAATTCTTTTTGCCAATAATTCCTCAAGTTTATTAATTCTTTTATTTTTAATACGCAATAAAGTTAAGTGCGGTTTAAATTTCCTTTTCTCCTTTGCAACTCCAAACTTAACAAGCGAATTATCAATTAGCGAATGAAGCCGTAAAAATTCTCTGTTAAAATCAATTCCGGCATACAAAATAAACGGAACGGCATTTCTTTTAAAAACTCCGAAGTTTTTAAAATTCAACTTAAACCTATTAACATCGGCAGAAATAATTTTTAATTCCGCAATAAGTTTATCAAGATTTCGTTTATCAAAATCGCCGATAAATTTAAGGGTTAAATGGAGTTTCTCATATTTTTCCCAATTAATCTTATCCTTGTTAAAAACTTCGTTTCTAATATTAATAATTTTTTCAAGAGCAAAAGGAGGAATTTTGACGGCAATAAAAAGTCTATTATTCTTCATACTCAATGCCGAGAATTTTCCGCCTCAACATATCCAAAGCAGCTTGAGCCGTTTTGTCTTTATTGCGCAATCTATCGTCACCAAATCTGAACTCGCGCGCAGTACACATTTTTTCGTCGCAATAACCGATATAGACCAATCCTACCGGTTTATTAAAAGTTGCTCCGCCAGGTCCCATAATACCGGTAACGGCAAGACCAATATCCGTTCCGCTGACAGCCTTAACTCCTTCGGCCATTAAACGTGCCACTTCAAAACTAACGGCTCCGTATTTATCAATCATATCTTCGTCAATTTTAAGTAATTCCACTTTTGCACCGTTGCTGTAGGAAACAATTCCGCGTTCAAAATATTGACTGCTTCCCGGAACATTTGTAATTCTGGAACTAATTAAACCGCCGGTACAAGATTCTGCGGTAGCAATCGTTAAACCACGTTCTTTCAAAAGTTTTCCTACAACTTCTTCCAAAGTGTCGTTATCAGTTCCGTAAATATATTGCCCAACTTTAGTTCTGATTTTTTGTTCAATTCGGGATAATTTATTTTGAGCATCTTCCCGGCTTTCTCCGTCAACGGTAATGCGTAAACGCACACCGAATTGGCTGGGCAAAAAAGCCATAACATTTCCTTGCAACAAGTCTTCCAAATCTCCCAAGCGTTCAAAAAGATAAGATTCGGGGATACCGGTTGTTAAAAGAGATTTGGTGATTCTGTTGTTTTTTTTT
>CAZTYP010000090.1:0-42936 GCA_964617555.1 uncultured Melioribacteraceae bacterium
TTACTCACAGAATATGTTGGTATATTGTAATTTTTTGCAATTTCAAAAGCCGGACAATCTATTTTATCGCTAACAACAGCAACAACATTTACTCTGTTTTCAGCTTGCGGAAAGTAATCCAAAATGGATTTAAGATTTGAGCCTCTTCCTGAAACAAATACTGCAATTTTATACATTTTATTAGATTTTATTTAATTTGTTAAGTTAACCAAATGTTAAAATAATTTCAATTGAAACCGTATTATTGCAATAATTTAATTTATTTTTTTTTCAATTTTTTGCTCGAGATTAATAAGTAAGCGTTTAAGTTTTGTGTTGGCGGCATTAACCGTATCAAAAGCATCCTCCAGCAATTTGTCGGCTTTTTGGAAATAAGCATCAGCAAAAAATTGTTTGGCACTTAAATACAAAAATTTACAGTATTTATTATAATTTTTATCCGGTTTATACTTGAGAAACTTATTAACAATTTTTCGGGATTTTTCCCAATTGTCCAAATACTGTAATGCTTCAATACGAATAACAGATGCCGTAAAATTTTCCTCTTTACTTGTTCTTTTTTCATCAATAGTGTTCAATATTCTAATGGCATTTGAAAATTTTCCGGCTTCTACCATGTTTTCCGCTTTTATTAAAATTTTATCAATCTCAGTAAATTGTTTGTTGAATAAGTTTTGACTAAGCTCAATGGCATATTCATCTTCAAAAATATTTTCATTTCCGTTTCGGGCTAACAAATAATAATGTTGTGCCTTGTGTTTATTCCCTAATATTTCGTACGAAACAGCAATCTTTAAATTTGCATATCCGGTATAATCAATCGAAATAGCTTCGGTAATAAATTTTTCGTACTCATCTATAGCGGCAACAAACTTATTTTGTTTATAATAAATTTCTCCTTTTAAAAAGAAAGATAATGCATAAGTCTGTTGAAATTGGTAATGTTTATTAAATAAAATTCTATTTAATATTTTTTTCGCTTTCTCCAATTCTCTTTTATCAATAAGCAGAATTGCATATTGATACAGGAATAATTCATTGGAAGGATATTCGGCAACAATTTGCGAAAGATATATTTCCGCACTATCGTACATTGCATTATATTCCGTATATGCTTTACCAAGATGATAAGCCGCTTCGGTTTTACAATCGTAACATTTCTTAAATGCTTTTGTTAAGTAGTTAATTCCCTCTTGTTGATTACCCGATAAGGCGGTAACAGATATAGCCCATTTTAAGAATCCGGGAACATATCCCAAAGCATATTTAATAATGCCCAACGGCAAATACGGGGCATAATAACTATCGTTTTTTTCAATTGCATCTTTATAATAACTTACGGCTTTTTTTAACGCCCAAAAAGCATTCATAGTTTCTTGTTCGGAAGTATTATAAATAGATTCCAAAAATTTGATATTTCCAAAATTATAATTAATTTTTGCATTTTCAGGGAATCTATCCAATTCTTTTTCGGCTTTCTCTTTTGCCAATTCTAAGTTTTCAAGAAAAACTCTTTTTTTCAGGGAATCTTTATTCGCCAAATAAATCCAAAGTGAATTACGTGCAATGTAATAATATCCAAGCGAGGATTGCGGATATTTACTTATTAGATTACGGAATGTATTTTCTGCCGAAACAAAGCGGAAGTTAAAAGATTCCTCATTGCCAACCGCAACAAGAGAATCTTTATCTGATTTTGGGAAAAGCGTTACAACAAACAGAAAAAAAAAGAGCGGGAAGCTTATTAACTTCATCAATTTTTACTTCCCTTCTCCGCATTTTTTTTAGCAGCTTTAATAAATTCTCTGAAAAGAGGATGGGCTTTGGTTGCACGCGATTTTAATTCGGGATGAAATTGTACGGCAACAAACCATGGGTGCTCTTCAATTTCTATCATCTCAACCAATTCCTTATCCGGAGATAACCCGCTTATTAATAACCCGTTTTTTGCGAGTATCGGAATAAATTTATTATTAACCTCAAACCTATGACGATGTCTTTCTGAAATTTTTATTTTTTTATATGCCGCATATGCTTTTGTACCTTTCTTCAACTCGCAAGGGTAAGCCCCAAGCCGCATTGACCCCCCCTTTAATTTTACTTTCAACTGTTCCGGCATCAAATGAATTACATCGTATTTTGTTTTTTTGAATTCCGCACTATGAGCATTTTTTAGCCCGCAAACATTACGCGCATATTCTATTACAGCGGTTTGCAGTCCGAGACAAATTCCGAAAAAGGGGATATTATTTTCCCGCGCATATCGTATTGCTTCAATTTTTCCTTCAATTCCTCTTTCACCAAAACCACCTGGGACAAGAATCCCATCGTATCCTTCAAGAATATCGTGAGCATTGGCACGTGTTAAATTTTCCGTACTCAAATAATCTGCTTGAACCGAAACATGGTTTTCCGCACCAGCATGAATAAACGCCTCATCAATACTTTTATAGGCATCCATCAAGCCGGTATACTTACCGCACACGGCAATTTTAACTTTCTTACGTGCGTTCAACTGTCCCACAAAGTGTTTCCATTTATCCAAATTGATATTCAAATTAGGTAAGCGCAATCTATCAAGAACAATATTATCCATCTCTTGTTTATGCAATACCAAAGGTACTTCGTAAATAGTTTTACAATTATATGCCGAAAAAACTTCTTGTCGGTCAACATTGCAGAAAAGAGCAATCTTTCTTTTTATGTCATCTTCCAGAGGATCGTCTGAACGACAAACAAGCATATTGGGTTGAATACCCAAACTAAGTAAAGTTTTTACGCTGTGCTGTGTTGGTTTGGTTTTTACTTCTCCAGCGGCAGAAATATAAGGAACTAACGTTACATGCAAGGAGATGGCATTTTCTCTGCCCAACTCAACAAGCAGCTGCCTCATCGATTCAAGGAAGGGCAGACTTTCAATATCTCCGACAGTACCGCCTATTTCCGTAATAATAATATCATATTTATTTGTCTTGCCTAGTGCAAGCATTCTGCGCTTTATTTCATCAGTGATATGAGGAATTACCTGAACGGTTGCGCCAAGATAATCTCCGCGTCTCTCTTTGGAAATAACATCGTGATAAACCTGCCCCGTAGTGGTGTTATTTGCCTTGCTCATGTTTACATCAAGAAATCTTTCATAATGCCCGAGGTCCAAATCAGTCTCGGCACCATCATCCGTAACATAAACTTCACCATGCTGAAACGGAGACATTGTACCGGGATCTACATTAATGTAAGGATCAAATTTTTGAATGGTTACACTGTAACCGCGAGATTTTAATAGTAACCCGAGAGCTGCTGCCGTAATTCCTTTCCCAAGTGAAGAGACAACCCCGCCTGTAACAAAAATGTACTTAACGTTTTTCTTGTTTTTCATTTTTACCGTTTTTTTATGGGGAAAAAATTATGGACTGAAAGATAACAAAATTTATTTTATTCTCTAAGAAGTAATAGAGGGAAAAGAGATTTTTTTGATAAAATCAGCTTATATCATAATAATTAGCAATGATTGTATTACCATTAAAAAATTCACTTTTCACTCTCTTCTTCGTAAATCTTTTTGACTAATCCCGAATATTTCCTTTCTACTTTAAAACCGAAGCGATAAAAATATTCAGGGCGAAAAAAACCTGTTGTTACATACTTATAACCATCACTTTTCATTCGCTCAAAAAACTCGTTCATCAACAAATCACTTATACCCTTTCTTCTGTAATGATTGGATACAACTATCTTTTCCATATGTACGGTATCGTTAGAAGACTTGAGATAAAAAAGTCCGCCGATTATAAATCCTCTTTCGGAAATTGCAATTAAAAAGTTGTGCTTGCTCTGAAAACTTACCAACAAATTGGCTTCTATAAAAAGTTGATGAAGTTTGGATATCTCTTTAGGATTAACCGGCATTCTAATAAAGAACGGATTACCTTCATAATCATTTATTTTTATAACAAGGTTTGCACCCGGAGAAATTTCTCCTTTGATTTTAAGGAAATCGACACTAACGGAGGATTTGAGATGCGGAAAACTGAGGCGTGCCAGAAAAAATTTCTCTTTTTCACTCAAATCATATTCACTTTGCAATATTGTAATTTGTTTTAATAAATCTTCTTTATCCATTTCTTCTTTGCCGTGATATTCTTCAACAAGATAGTTAAGCACATTTTTTGTAGAAATACTTGAATTACGGAAAACTGTTTCAGAGAAAAATCTTGTTCTAACTTCGGGGAAAGATTTTTCTAATTCCCTCAATCTGTATGTGGCATAAAGTTCGGCCAACATATCCGCTTGTGCCTGTAACGATGCGTCCATGTTAAGTTTAAACCATCTGTGAAAACGTCTGATTGCAAAGTATAATCTTTTAGGAAGAAATTTCCTATTCTGCACAATAGATATAACAAACTGCACGGCTTCAAGTTTCTCCTTTTCCTCTTTTTCGGCAAGTATTTCCTCTTTATATTTCAAAAGTAACTTCATACCCTCTTCTTCGCCCAAAGCATCAATAATTCCGGAAAAAAGATAATTTAATTCTTTTCTGTTTTCCAAAAACGGATACTCTTTTTTTGTTTTAAGAATAAACCCTTGATAGAACGTTTCAATCATATCTTTAGCTCTTGTAAAAGGAAAGGTTTCGGATAAAGATAAAATTTTTGTGCCTATTTGGTAATCGTGTGAAGGTATAATAAAGTTTTTTGTCGTGCTGTCTTTCAAATAAAATTTACGTCCAGATAATTTCCAAAAATTGGTTGCTGCAATTGAAGCATTCCAAATAAAATACGGCCAAAGCTGTTTCAGACGTTCAATTGCAAAATCATCATGTTTACGTACTTCACGACTAATAACTTTAGCAACATTATCCCCGGGATTGTATTGACTTGTCCAGACTTTATAACTTTTCCAGTACCCGCCAAAATCTTCAACCAAATCGCGGGCAAGAATATTTGACCCGGCTAATACAAGCCAATTTACTTCCGAATATATTTCCTCATCATTTCTGTTTTTATTTATCACAAAAACAATATCAAACGCACCTTCGTAGCGGGTTTGTACGGCAAGGCGATAGAGCGTTTTGTTATGATATTCTCTGATATAGCTTATCCAAACGCCACTCGGCAAAATGCTTGAAAGCCGCACCAATTTACCGCCTGAAAAAAGAAATATTGCTTCTCGTATAATAGGAAGTTCGGTAATTGCCTCTTTAATAAGAGCAGCATCACCTGCATCAATCCCTTCCTCAAAAACCAAAACATCATTCCAGCTATATTCTTCTCCTGTTTCCATATCCACGGCTATTTTTTGGTTTTTGCCAAGCCATTCCCTAAAACCGGCACGTAATGTGTTACGAGCTTGCCAAGCCAAATTAGCAAGGTCGGTGTGGTTTTTCATCAATTGAAGATTAACAAGAATTTGGCGTAATCTTTCATAAGTGGTAGGATGATAAATACCATATTGGCTTATTAGATTTAACAACGAGGGATAGCATGTTTTTTCAATATGCTTTACTCCTTTGTATTTTTCCGCTCTGTAAGTTAACAACTGTTCAACAAGATTAATAAAATCATCTTTCTTAATATATTCAACCGTAGCTGAAATTATCTCATCATTAATTAGATCCTTATCAAAATCAAGATATAAATTGATAATATCGACCAGATTAAATTTGGTTTTATGTTTCAAAACAAGTTTAAGCATTTCTCTACGCATACTAATTAATTTACTTAGGTTAGGACGAGAAAGAATATTTTTAAGAAGTTTTGCGTTAATGCTTAAGCCGTCCGCCAATAAATAGTCAATATATCTTAATCCGTTTAGAGCGGAATTGTAAACAACGCTTTGCAACAACAGAATGGCTTTGTGCAATCCCAATAAAGAATCTTCTCCAACGGAAATATATTTTTCCATTTCTTCTATGGAATCATCATTACTATTAAGCATTTCAACAGTATCAAAAAAAACGATATCGTCATCCGAAGCATGTTTACGTGTCCATTGTATAATCGAATCTCCCGTAAATTCAAATAGTTCTTTGTTACCAAGCCATAACGATGCATTTGTTAAAAGCGGCTGCAAATCCAATTGGTTATTATTTAATCTATAAACATAACTGCCTATTCTAACATATTGTTTCTCTTTGTCTGTTACTTTTACAACTAACTCCCTTTTCAATTTAGGGAGCATTAATTTCCCATTTTCGGCAATAACATCGCTACTTAAACTCCCCTTTTCTCGAAGAAACCAATTGGGAACTTTAATTTCAATTTTATCAATTACAATGTTGGTGTGTGTTTGTTCGTACATTGTTTCAATAACATCGGCAAAATTTTTTTCTATTATACGTCTTTTATAAGTCCCTTTCGGAGTAAGTTCTCCATATTCCAAAGAGAACCCTCTGTTAATAATTCTAAAATCAACAATACGCTCAAACGGAGCAATAAAATTATTTACTGTTACAATAATGGAAGAAAAATATTCCCGCTTTTGTTCCTTAGTCATTTTTCCGTAAAAATCTTTCATCTCATCATAGTTAGGATAGATAAGTAGGGTATTAAAGGGCCTATGGTCGCCTACAAGAAAAACTTGTTTTATATTTTCAAAATCTCTAAAAAAGTTTTCAATTTTTTGAGGGGCAACCGTTTCTCCTTTTATATTTTTATAAATCTCTTTTTTTCTATCAACAATTTCAATAAAACCGTGTTTATCCTGCTTCATAATATCGCCGGTAGCCAGCCATCCTTCTTCATCGAATGTGTCGGTTTTTCTTTGCAGATAATAACCAAGCATAACATATTTACCACGAATAAGAAGTTCACCGTCTTCGGCAAGTTTCATTTCAATACCGGGCAACGCCTTGCCAAGCGAATTCATGTAATAAACATCAGGCGGTGTCATCGAAATTCCTCCGGTAGCTTCTGTCATTCCGAAACCGCTCATTAAAGTTATTCCGTATTTTCTAAAAAACTCAAAGACTTCGGAAGGAAGGAACCCTGCTGCCGAAAGTCCCCATTTAAGATTTCCGCCCGTAACTTCGGCAACAGCTTGTTTAATTTTCTCTTCATCATCAAGTTCAATATTTACGCGGGAATTAACGGCTTCGAATAACTGCATCCATTTTTTAGGGATTGAAATAAAGATGGTAGGTTTAACCAAATTCATATTTGCAATCATTGTTTCAACCGACGGATTTTCCATAAAACAATATTCGGCCGCCCAAAAGAGCGCACCGGAAAGTTCTAAATAACGACCGAACGTATGAAACAAAGGAAGAAAAGCAAGGTATCTGTCTTTATCCGAAATTTCGGGTAAAGCCATTGCACGCATAAAACGTTTATAAATAATATTCATCTGAGAAAACATTATTCCTTTAGGATCGCCGGTTGTTCCAGATGTATACATCAATGTTGCAAGTTCGTTAACATCAATTTGGCGTTGATTTTCACTTGTTCGTTTAAGGAATTCGGGAAAAGAGATTACCCATTCTTCAATACTTTTTCCGTATAAAAGAATTACCTTTTGTAAATATTTCAATTTACTTTTTACGGCTTTTATTTTAGATAACTGCTTTTCGTTAGAAACAATTATAAGAGGAACTTTTGTTTGATTAAGAATAAACGATATGTGCGATTCCACTGAATTTGCCGGAATCATTACGTTTTTTATTCCGCCGTATAAAGAAGAGATATCGAGCAAAGCCATATCCGGACTGTTTTCCATCAAAAATGCAATATCCATTTCATCATGTTTAAATTCACTTATTATGCCGGACAGACTACGAGAATATTTTTTTACTTTTTTATTTACTTGTTCCCAAGTATATTCTTCTACCCTTTCCCCTTTAATTACTTTAAATAAAACTTTATCTGCATAATCACGTACCCGCTGTTCAAAAAGAATTTTATAATTGTAATTACTCGCTTCTATCAAATCGGCAATAAGTTTTTCCCACTTTTTCTCGTTATGGATTTTTTGCATCCAAACGGAATAACGGAACAAATTTAATAATTCATGAATGACCGGAACGATTTTATTTTCCACATTTTTAATATGTTTGATAAGAAAACGGCTAAATTTAAATAAAGCGGATTCATCAATAATCAAAAATATTTTTTCGGTTAATAAAGAAAGCGGAAGTGATTTCAGAATGTTTAATAAAATTTCATTATTTTCATTTGAAACCAATTCAGAATAACTATTTTCATTGACAAATAATTCATTAAATTTATTTGCAATTTCATCTATTTCGTTTTCTTCAATGCCCGCTTTCCCTTTTAAAATATTTTGGCGAATAAAAAGGAGCTCTTCCGTTATATTTTTAACCATCTTAATACCATCAATTTTATTATAGTCTTTAAACTAAAAAAAGGGATGTTAAATAACATCCCCTTTTTCAGAATAGAATTTATTTTACTTAATTCCGGCAATCTCTTCGAGCATATCTGTGGTAAGAGATTTCGGACGTTCGATCGGATAACCGAGAGCACGATCCCAAACAATATTAGCTGCAACGCCAAGAGCGCGTCCCACACCAAACAGTACGGTATAAAAATCATACTCACGTAATCCGTAATGCCATTGAATAACGCCGGATTGAGCATCAACATTAGGCCAAGGATTTTTTGCTTTACCATGTTCCCTAAGAATATCGGGAACAACATTGTATAGAACATTAACATATTCAAATATAGGATCGTCGGGTAAATGTTTTAAGCAAAATTCACGTTGTGCTTGATAACGCGGGTCGGTTTTTCTCAATACAGCATGTCCGAAGCCGGGGATTACTTGTCCCGAATTAAGTGTATCCCAAACGAATTTTTTCATTTCTTCTTCAGTAGGCACTTTATTGTCCATTTTATCCATAACGCCTTGAATCCAACGGAGCACTTCTTGATTTGCCAAACCGTGTAACGGACCGGCTAACCCGTCGAGCATTGCAGAGAGAGAATAGTACATATCGGAAAGAGCACTGGCAACAAGATGTCCGGTATGAGCCGAAACATTTCCGCTTTCGTGGTCGCTGTGAAGGATAAAATACAACCTTGCAACATCATCATACGGCTTGTCAATTCCCATCATATGAGCAAAATTACCTCCCATATCCAAGTCCGGGTCAGGAGCAATAATATCGCCGTTTTTATATTTTAGCCGATAAATGAATGCAGCGATTTCCGGCAATTTGGCTAAAAGGTTAAGAGCATCTTCATAAGTAGGTTTCCACGCATCCATTTTATTTAAGCCGGCATTATATTCCTTAACAAATTCCGACTCTTTTTCCATAGTTACAATTGCAGCCGAAAACATTGCCATCGGATGAGAATCGCTTGGCATTGCTCTTAAAACATCGAATACATATTGAGGAACATTTTTGCGTTTTTTGAATTCTTCGGCAACGGCTTTAACTTCTTCGTCGTTAGGAATATCACCGGTTAACAGCAGATAGAAAAATCCCTCAACGTATGGCATTTCGCCGCCGGGAACTTTCGGCAATTTTTCCAACACTTCCGGTATTGTATAACCGCGGAAACGGATTCCTTCATACGGGTCAAGATAAGAGATGTCCGTTGTTAAACTTTTAACTCCTCTCATGCCGCCAATTACTTGTGCAATTGTTACATCGCCAACCTTTGTATCGCCATATTCTTTTAACAACCTAACGGTTCGAGGGCGATGTGCCTCAATTTTGGCAGCAAGTTTTTCTTTTAAGTTAGACATAAATGCCTCCTCAATTATTATATTTAATCAGTTATGTATTTTAATGATTTTTTCACTTATCTCTTTACCGCTTTGAACTGCTGTTTCTATTGTTGCGGGAAGGCTTGTATTTACCCAGTCCCCTATCATAAAAGCATTAAAAAAAGGATTACTGAAACTATTACGTTTAACGATTGAATCAAGGTTAGAAACTATTGTAGCCGATTTTTCTTTCACCACTATGTAGTCCTTAAAATCTATGGTCTTTAATATAGTAAAATATTTTTTCAATTCCGAAAAAACAACCTTAATAACCTTTTTTTTATCCATATTAATAAATTCCGTTGCATTGCTTTTCACCAAAGCGATAAAATTTCCGTGATTAAAAAGCCAATCTACCTTAGCGTCTAACAAATTGTACATTTTGTTCTCTAGCAAATTATTTTTCAACCACACATACACTGTAACAATCGGAGAGTAGGAAAGTTTCGGTAAATTAAGGATATTCTCGGAATTGATATTAATCTTATCGAGTGCATGTACGGGTAGTGCGAATATTACTTTATCAAAATCGGAAATTGTTCGTTTGTTGGTAAATACCTCGGTAATTTTATTGTTTTGCACCGAAAATTTTTTCACCTTTTCGGAAGTTATAAGCCTACCTCCCATTTTTTTTATTTTTTCAATTGCAGGGGAAACAAGACAGCTATTTAAATCGGTTTTAGGAATAATTGTAGTTACACTATCATTGCCGGTAAAGAAAATAATCCTCATCATATTTACAAATATTTCTGCGGCAGCTATCCCCGATGGTACATTCATTGTACTTTCAACAAAATTTTCCCAAAATAACGAGATAATATTTTTGGATTGGTTATTTTGTGTTAAAAACTCCAATACCGTTAATCCTTTTACGGAAGATATACTTTCATTTTTAATTTTTTGTAGGAGTGTAATTACTTTTATTCTTTCCGTTATTCCCAATAACCTAAATCGTAGGAAACCATATAATCTGTTAAAAGGATATCCTATAGAGGGAATTTCCAACTTAAAATTTTCACTGTTTTTATTAACATATACAGCTGAAAGTGTTCCCGAAAAATCAAATAGACCGGAGGTCCCTATATGCTTAATATATTCGATAGTGTTAGAATAACAGCCCAAAAGAATATGTTGCCCGTTATCTACATACTCTCTGTTATGTTTAAAAGAAAATACCCGCCCACCAAATTTGGGAGATGCTTCCAGCACTTCCACCTTATAGCCTGCTTCAGATAAAAACAGTGCGGAAGAAAGCCCTGCAATACCTCCGCCTACAATTAATATTTTTTTCATCCTCAGTACGGTAATTACTAAATTAACGGATAATGATTTTAGAATTTCAACTAATAAACCAAATTATATTTTGCCCATACACCAACGGCAATAACAGCTTTTTCGGTTTTACCTATTTTAATCTCCTCTTGGAAAACATTAAAATTTTTTGCCTCCATTTTTTTTAATAGATTAAAATATATATGTTGCATTGCACGAGCAGCAAACATGGATGGCTTATCGGAAATATCAAGGGCTCTGTTTGCGCGCTCAAAATACTTTTTTGCCCTTTCCGCTTCAAATCTCATCAGACTTACAAAATTTTCGTTATAAACATTAGCAAATAATTCTTCTTCGGAATAATTAAACCTTTGTAAATCTTCCAACGGTAAATATATTCGTCCACTTTCGGCATCCTTTTTTATATCTCGCAAAATGTTGGTTAATTGCAAAGCCAATCCCAAATTAATGGCAAATTTACGAGTGGAAATATTTTTATACCCGAATATTTCAATGCTCATAAGCCCAACGGTTGCAGCAACTCTGTAACAATATTGAATTAAATCGTCAACTGAACTGTAGCGACTTTGTTGAATATCCATTTCCATCCCTTTTATTAATTCAAAAAAGGGTTCAACGGGAATTTTAAATTGTTTAATAATTTTGGATAAATTATTTAATAACGGAAGAGACGAATTGCCCGAAAGACTTTTCTCAAGTTCAATTCTCCATTTGCGCAATTTTTCGTATTTAATTTCTTCGGTAAAATCATTTTCGTCAACAATATCATCGGTCTTACGACAAAAGGCATAAAGAGTAGTCATTGCCTCTCTTTTATTTGCGGGTAAAAGATTAAAGGCATAATAAAAACTGCTTTTACTTTTTTTTGATATTTCCTTTGCTTGTTTACTCATTTTACGGCAAGCTTTAATAAATCCAATTTTGAAAATTTAGGTCTATTGTTAAAAACATCATAATCGTTTGCTTCTATTTTTTTCAAAATTCCTTTCCCGCCGTTTATTGTCCAATTAATTTGTTTACGTAACCTATATGGCAGCATTGAAAGCAACTTTTCACCTTCCTCAAATAGTTTTATCGTTCTATCAATTTGCATCTTCATTAAGTTTTTAAAGTTACCATTTATTTGTTTTAATAAAAACCGGTTTTCTTCAACATCGAATTTTTCCATTTCATCTAAAGGAATGTATATTCTGTCTTTCAAAATATCTACTGCAACATCCTGCAAAAAATTTGTAATCTGTAGCGCAGTACAAATTTTATCCGAATAGTTTTTTGCTTCTTCATTGCTAACATTGTAAAGTTCAAGAATAATTCTGCCAACAGGATTTGCCGAATAACTACAGTAAGATAAGAGAGCATCAAAATTTTTGTAACGTTTAACTGTTAAATCTTGTTTGAATGCAATTAATAGATTGAAAAAATTTTCCGGTGTAAGTTGAAACTCAACCACAGTATTTGCCAAAGCCATCCAAAATTCAGTTTCAAATTCGGCAGCAAGTGCTTTTGTAAAATCTGCTTCATAATTTTCAAGCAGGTTAATCCTTTCTTCAACTGACAAATTATCTTCATCAGCAATATCATCGGCTTGCCTTGCGTACATATAGACAACAGCAATATGCTTACGTAACTTTTTGGGGATAAAGAAAGAGAGTACCGGAAAATTTTCGTAATGATTTTTTGTAAACGAAATCGCTTCTTTGTACCCTGCATTCAGTTTGTTTATGTCATCCATATCAGTCGGTAATTTCTATTGCTTCGTGAGAATTTGAATCAATAACAGAATACTTATCAAAAATAACAATATTAGTATCTCTATCTTTATTGAAAGTAGGAGGAATATCATTGATATTGATAATGTCCGTTATTTTCCCACTCGTACAATCGTCGGAATATAACCTGGGAGAGCCCATTTCGTATATTGAGCTTTTGCAAAAAGAGACCGAAACAATATCTCCACTGGCAGGAGGCAGAAAGTCTTCTTCGTCCAATTCCAACGAATCGTAAACAGTTCTCATAAATTCACCCCAAATAGGGCCCGCGGCTTTTGACCCTTGACCGTATGCACCTGTAAAGGCAACACGTTGGTCATCAAATCCCACCCAAACACCCGCGGTAAGTTGGGGTGTAAACCCCATAAACCATGCATCTTTGTAATTACTGTTAGTACCGGTTTTACAAGCTGCCGGTCTATAAAAATGATGGATGGAACGTATTCTGCGGGCTGTTCCTTCCTCTACAACTGTTTGCAACATACTTGTAATCATATATGCGGTTTCTTCCGAAATTGCTTCATGACTTTTCGAGCCGTATGTATCAATTATAATTCCGTCTTTATCAACTATTTTTAAAATGGCATAAGGTTCGTTATATATTCCACGATTGGCAATTGTAGCGTAAACACTTGTAATTTCTAACGGCACCACTTCCGAAGCACCGAGAGAGATGGCGGGAAACGGATGCAGTTTATGTTTGATGCCCATTTTTTTTGCATACAAAACTACTTTCCAAAGAGGCACATGTCCTTCAACAATAAGACGGGCGGCAATAAGATTAACTGAATTTTTTAATCCTTCTCTAAGAGTAAGAAATCCGCCGATATTATCTTCAACAAAATTAGTAGGCGACCAGCCGTTATAATCGAACGGTTGATTTAAAATGGGATAGGCAGGATAAAGTCCGTTATCAAGGGCAACGGTATAAACAATCGGTTTAAAAGAAGAACCGGGCTGCCTCATAATTGAGGTAACATGATTTAATCCGCGTCCTTTTTTGATATCGCGGCCTCCAACCATTGCTCGAATTTCTCCGGTTTTGGAATCAAGTACAACAAAGCCTACTTCGATTGTTTGTGCAATTCTTTGAACGGAATCTACAAAAGCCACATTATGTTTTAATGAATTGTAAATCTTCTTTTTTTCTTCCGGAGTTTTTGCAACTCTGTATTTGTGCCTATGCTTTATTGCTTTATCCAAAAGGTCATTAAGAGTTTTACGATTTTCTCTCCAACTCCATTTTCTATCAAATTGTTTTTGGAATTCATCTAAATGCGCGGATACAACTTGGTTAGCTATTTCTTGCATTTTAGAATTAAGAGACGTATAGATAGTAAGCCCGTCCTCATATAAATTATATCCGTATTTATCAGCCTTTTTTTCCATTTGCAAACGAACATATTCCAAATAATGAGGGGCAATGGAATTATTTGAATTGATATTGGTTTGGCCGATGGAAGTTTCAATGGGCATTTCGGAGAATTTACGATATTGGGTCTCTGTAATATACCCGTCTTCCCACATTTCGTGCATAACAAGATTTCTGCGTTGCAACGAACTGTTATAATGCCTTACAGGGTCGTAATAAACCGGAGATTTTAATAACGCCACCAATACAGCGGATTCGGGGACGGTAAGCTCTTGCACCTTTTTATTAAAATAAACACGGGCAGCCATTTCAATTCCGTAAGCAGTTCTTCCGAAATATGAAGTGTTAAAATACATCTCCAGTATTTCATCTTTGGTGTATGTTTTTTCAATTTGTACTGCAGTAATAGCTTCCCTTATTTTTCGTGTTATTGTTTCGAAAAAAGTTTCATTGTGCACCTTAAAATCGTAAAGGTTTTTGGAAAGTTGCTGGGTAATTGTGCTCCCTCCTTGTCGCTTGCCAAAGATAACGGTTTTCACAATACCCTTAACCACTCTATCCAAATCAACCCCCCAATGCTTTCTAAATTTTTTATCTTCCGTTGCAATTAAAGCATTAACCAAATGTTTGGGAATTGAATCTATTCTTACTTCCATTCTGCTTTGTTTAAAAAATCGTCCGATTTCCACTCCGTCGGAACTATAAACGATGGAAGCCAAACTTTGTTTAGGATTTTCCAATTGCTCCAAAGAAGGTAATCCGTTAACAACATGTTGGTAAAAAAGGAAGCCGCCGGCAACAATTACAATAATGAAAGTAATAAAAAACGACCGGAAAAAAATTTTTAATTTGGATTTCTTTTTAGGATAAATTTTTACAGATTTTTTTGCCATTCTATTTCCAATCCTTTATATCAAATTTATTATTTTCATATATACCATACACCGGTTTTTCCAACCAAGTTCCAAGATTTGCATAAACACCGTTATTATATTTTTTTAATTGTAATTTATGTGTATGCCCCAATATAACATAATCAAAACCGGAATCAATTTTGTTTTTTGCAAATTCAAACAAACCGTCCCCTACACCGTAATCTTTTTTTTCTGTATAGTCTCTGCTTGTTCTACTTGTTTTGCTTGCAATTTTAATTCCAAAATTCGGATGAATTAATGAATAGAGTGTTTGAGCCGTTTTACTTCTGAAAATCTTTTTTAACAAAAGATAACCGTAATCGTTTTTAACCAAACCATCGCCATGCCCTAAAAAAAACTTGGCACCATCAATCTCTTTTTCAATTTCCGTTTGATATAATTTTACCCCTATCTCTTTTTCAAAGAAATCGCGATGCATAAAATCATGATTACCGATTATGTAATGAATTTTAGTCCCGTTTATTACCAAATCGTTTAATGCAGTAAAGGTGCGGAAATATCCTTTCTGGATAACTTTTTTATATTCAAACCAATAATCGAACAAATCACCAAGCAAATAAAGCTCTTTGGCAGAATCTTTAATCGAATAGAGAAACTTTACGAATTCCAACTCACGTAAAATTTCTTCCTCATGATTTAATAGTCCGAAATGAATATCCGAAATAAAATAGTAACTTGTTTTCATTCTATACAGTATCGATTTAATTGTAATTTACAAAGTTATCATAAATTTGGATAAAAAATAAGAGACAACTGATAAGATTATTCAAAAACGGCTAACAGCCAATCGTCTTTATCAACAATAATATTTCCGATTCCGTTTTCCAAAACAAACGTCAAAGTTGTATCCGAAACAATATACGGCGTATATTCGGTTTTATTTCCAAATGTATCTACTATTTCCACGTCAAGCGGGAAATGATAATTCTCATATCCGCTTTGCTGTTGAATGATATTGAGTTCCGCAAAATTTACATTATTGTTCTTTTTTACCTTCCAAGATAATGCAAGCCGTATTCCGCCTTTGCCTTCAAAAACCCATTGATTAAAAAAACGGTCCAAATTTTTGTGCGAAATTATTTCAAAAACATTTTTAAAATCATAACTATCCGCATTGGAATATTTGAAAATTTCATAATACTTTTTAAGTCCGATAAAAAAAAGAGAATCCCCTATCTCTTTACGCAACATATGCAAAACCCAGGCACCCTTGTTATATACAAGAGATGAGAACAAGTTTATACCCGGATTATAAAGAGTGTTGTCAGCCTCAAAGTCAATTTTATTTTTGAAATCTCTCATTGTAGATTTATATGCAGTTTTTCCTTTTTCCCGTTCGTAATAAAGGGCTTCGGAGTATGTTGCAAACCCCTCGTTAAGCCAAACATCTTTCCAACTTTTTGGAGTAACCGAATTACCCCACCATTGATGAGCTAATTCGTGCACTAAAGTAGATTCATAAAAATTTAATCCTGAAATAAAGATACTGCCCATGCCCGTAATAGTCTGGGTTTCCATTGCGCCGTGTTCCCAACAAATTTCAGCAACACCGTATTTTTCTTTAATAAACGGATATTCACCGAAAAGTTCGGAAAATACTTTTAAATAAACGGGATGCTTACTAAAATCTTTTTTTGCTTTAGCAAATTTGTTTTCCGTAACATAATAATCAATTTGCATTGAGTTATAAATCTGAGAAAACGTTTTGTATTCGGATGAATAAATGGTAATAAGGTATGGGGCAATAGGATAGCGGGTTTGCCACACATATAGACGTTTTGCCCCCATGGTTACAACCTTTTTTAGAATACCGTTAGAAAGAGAGACAAAATTACTATCCATTAAAACGGAAAGCTTTGCGGTTGCCTTATCCGAAGGCACATCGTTACACGGGAACCATGTAGAAGCAAAATTGGGGGCATTCAATGTTGTTATAAACCAATTACCGTTTAACGTATCAATAATAAAGGAACCGAAACCGAGATTTTTCGGTTTGCCCGAAAATTTAATTTCCACAACAAAAGTATCTGCCTCAAAATCGTTTCTTGCTATAAACACACGGTCATTATCATATTTATATTTTACATTATCACCGTTTAATTTCAATTTTTCAATATCAAAATTATCATATAAATCCAATACAATATTTTTTACTTCTTTATTTGTTACTACTAATTTAATTTTCGCCGTTTCCGCAATTCTTTTTTCTTTATGAAAAATTTCAACATTCAAATCGTAGTGCAACACATCAATATTGCTATAAGTATCACCTTTTTTTGATAATAGATAAAATTCGAAACCGGTTCTGATTTTATTCATCACGGAACTATCCGATAAATAAAGATATCCGATAAAAAATATTATCCCGAAAGAAAAAAGTATTGTAAATGTTAAAACAATTTTTATTATTTTATTCATAAAAGAATATTATTTAATTTTTAACAAAGTTAACAATTTCTTAATTTGCCATAAAGCAAACATCGTATTATTTTAACAATAAACAGAGAAAAAAATGGCGTACACAGGCTCATCTTTATTAAGAGATACCGTAACAATGATTCTTGCCGGTGGTCAAGGCGAAAGATTAATGCCCCTCACCCAGTTTCGTTCCAAACCTTCCGTCCCTTTCGGAGGTAAATACAGAATTATAGACTTCGCTCTTTCCAATTGCCTAAACTCCGGATTAAGAAAAATTTACGTACTCACTCAGTATAAGTCGGATTCACTTACACAACACATTTATCAAGCTTGGAACATTTTCAATCCGGAACTGGGAGAATTTATTTATACAATTCCCCCACAACTAAAAACAAGTAATAATTGGTACACAGGAACAGCAAATGCTATTTATCAGAATGCCAATTTAATGGAAGGGAAAAGCAAATATGCATTAATACTTTCCGGCGATCACATATATAAAATGGACTACATGAAGATGCTTCAGTATCATACTGATAAAAAAGCTGATTTATCAATATCTTCGCTTTATGTTCCTAAATCTCTTGCTACTCAGTTCGGTGTTATTAAAATTGATAAAGAGTACCGTGTTGTTGATTTTGTTGAAAAACCGGTTAACCCGCCTGAAATTCCGGACAGGCCGGGAGAATCGTTCGTGAACATGGGTATTTACATTTTCAATATCGATACATTGCTTAGTGTAATGAACGAAATGGAAAAAAAAGGGCTTGAAAGCAACGATTTCGGAAAACATGTTATTCCATATATGATTAAAAACAAATACAATGTTTATTCATTCAGGTTTGAAGACGAAAACAAACAAGAAAAACCCTATTGGGTTGATGTAGGAACATTGGACAGTTATTATGCAGCCAGTATGGATTTGCTTAATGTAATTCCGCATTTTAATATGTACGACTCTACTTGGCCATTGCGTTCGCAACAAATTCAATCTCCACCGGCTAAAACAATTTCACACGAAGGAGAACGCGTTGGGCGTGCTTATAATTCCCTTGTTACGGACGGAACAATAATTTCCGGAGGGCTGGTTGAACGCTCAATTATCGGACCACATGTAAGGGTAAACAGTTATACTTACATTACCGATTCAATAATTATGGATAACTGCAATATAGGCAGGCATTCCAGAATACGCCGCACCATTATTGATAAAAACGTTCATGTTCCCGAAGGTACGGAAATAGGATTTGATTTGGAAACGGATAAAAAACGTTTTAAAGTAACGGAAACCGGCATTGTTATTATTCCTAAAAATTATAAATTCTAATAAACAGAAATCTTAGCTTTACCAAAGTCCACACTTAATTTAAGGTGGACTTTTTATTTTACGTAATTTTTTTGATGGTAATATATTCATGTTTCAATTTCATTATCTTTGTTTATGACAAAATTGAAGATAAAACCGGATAACAAACTGAAAGAGAAATTAAAAGCAATTCCGCCTTTATCCGGTATTTATCAATTCAAAGATAAAACCGAAAGGATTATTTATATAGGCAAAGCAAAAAATTTAAGAACACGTGTACAATCCTATTTTCGTTCAACGGTGGATTCACCAAAAACACTTGCCCTTGTAAAAAAGATTAATGATTTCCAACTTATAATTACAGATAATGAAATTGAGGCCTTAGTACTAGAAAATAATCTTATTAAGCAATTCAAACCTCGCTATAATATCAATCTAAAAGACGATAAAACTTTCCCTTACATAAGAGTAACTAACGAACCGTATCCAAGAATATTTTCTACCCGGCAAATTATACGGGACGGTTCAAAGTATTTCGGACCTTATACAAATGTTCGAGATATGAAAACTTCGTTGAGAATGATTAATCAAACATTCAAAATTAGAAGTTGTAAACATAAGATTAATGATGAGATAATTGCAAAAGGGAAAATAAAACTCTGTTTGGATTATCACATAAAAAAATGTGACGGACCGTGTCGCGGACTTGTTTCCGAAGAAGAATACAACAAAATGGTTTTGCACGTAATTAAAGTGTTAAAAGGAAAATCCGAGGTATTAATAAAGGAACTTACGGAAGAGATGAATAAAGCTGCTAAGGACTTTAATTTTGAAAAAGCGGCGGAATTAAGAGATACGATAAAGAAATTGGAACTGTATTCTTCCAAACAAAAAATTGTTTCCACGGATTTTTCAGACAAAGACGTTATCACCGTTGCAATTGAAGAGAAAGATGTTGCTTGCACAATCCTTAATATTCGTGAAGGGCGTTTGGTCGGGAAAAAACAATTGCACTTATCGTGTTTACCCGATGATGAACTCCCTAAAGTGTATGCATCCGTAATAAAATTTTATTATAACGAATTTGTGGAAATTCCTAAAGAAATAATTATTGAAACAACACCGGAAGAAGAAAAAACCATTTTAAGTTGGTTAAAAAAGATTTCGGGGAAAAAGATAAAGTTTGTTATCCCCAAAATCCAAAGTGATACAATGTCGTTATTAAAAATGTGCAAGCAAAATTCCATCTTACAATTGGGTGAAATCCAATTACAAAAAATGAAAAAAGAAGGGAATTTACCTTACGTATTGCAAGCACTAAAGCGCGATTTGCGTCTTAACACACTCCCCCGCAAAATTGAATGTTTCGACATTTCCCACATTCAAGGAAGCGAAACCGTTGCATCCCTTGTTGTTTTTGTTGACGGTAAGCCGAAAAAATCTTTATATAGAAAATTTATTATAAAGACCGTTAAGGGGATTGATGATTTTGCCTCTATGAAAGAAGTGGTTGAACGGCGTTACTCTAAAATTGCAGAAGGAAAGAATACTTTGCCCGACCTTATAATGGTTGACGGAGGGAAAGGTCAACTTTCCAGTGCCGTACAAATACTTAAAGAACTAGGGTTCAAAAAATTCAATATCATCGGACTTGCAAAAAGATTGGAAGAAATATTTTTCCCTAACAATTCGGAAGCTCAAACAATTCCCAAAACTTCCTCCAGTTTAAAACTTCTGCAACAAATACGTGATGAAGCACACAGATTTGCCATTACTTTTCACAGAGAGCGCCGAAGTAAACGAACCTTCCATACCGAATTAACGGAAATAAAAGGGATAGGGGAAAAAATTGCCGCAAAACTGTTGATAGAATTCAAAAGTGTTAAAGAAATAAAGCAAAAAAACATTGAAGAACTAAGCAATATAATCGGGAAAGCAAAAGGAGAAACCGTTTATTATCATTATCATAAAAAACGAAAGCCATAAATGACAATTCCGCATAAATTAAAACCGATAGCTTAAATTTAATTCGGGATAAAAAATTATGTTATACCCCATTGTTTGAGATTTCATCTCAACATTTGCTTTTAGATGTCTGTTATAATTATTGGCACTTAAAGCCGCTTCTACAGCACTGATAATATGGTTTGCCAACAAAACTTTAATCGCTAAATTCGAAAGATCGTAATAGCTGTTTGCCTTTCCGCGTTCATCGGCATACCATAAAAATGTTGGCGTTAACGGGTCTCCGTATGTGTAAGGGTCGTTGTAATTAAAATCTGCCCATCCCGGATTAAATTGTTGATACTTCCCAATCATTTCGTAATATTGTTGGTCGCCATAAGGAGCCAATTGGTGTGAATACCAATGCCCTATTTTCGTTTCCAATCTATTCAATTTACTCCATACAACATTACCGTTATTATCAAAAATATTAAGGACCTCATCTCCGGCTTCTATTTCCGGATTTATACGGATGGCATTATCCACCGACCAATGGGCGTATTTATCAACGCTCCACCCTTGTGGAGAATCGGCAAAAGCCATAAAAGATTCTGTTTGATCATCTCCCTTTTTATTATAAACAATAGCCGTAACAACGGCAGCTATTTCAATGGAAGCAAATATTGCGGTTTTCCAATAATCTTGATTATAAAACTGACCGGCACCCGGCAATAAGGCTGATAGCCCCGCAGCTAAAGCGGGTTTACGTTTTTGGACGATGGAACTTGTTGTTTCTCCCATTTTTGATAATTCTGTGTTATGTGAAAGTATTAACAAATCTTGAGAAATATTTCCTGTTAAATCAATCTCCTTCTCTTGTGCGGGAAGAGAGATTGTAAACAAGAATATTATTATCAATAGATTTTTTTTCATTGTTATTTACTCCAAAGTTATATGGAAAAATCAAAGAGAACACCGGCGTAAAAAATAAACTCTTGTCCGTATGTAACATGTTTATCGCGAATCGGTTTTGTAAACTTATCAAGACCGTATGCGGCATTGAAAAATATCGCTGTAGGGAAAAGATAAAACGAATTCATTTTAATTCTAAGTTCTGCACCAATCGCTTTTTTTGCATTTTTCATGCCTTCAAATTTTCCGGTCCAGGCATCACCAATATCAGCATATACTGAGAAGAAGATTTTATCCAAATACCACGGACCCAAACGGCTGTCAATATTTCTATAAAGAGGAAACCTATAGGATATGTTAATCCAATATGCTTGGTTACCGCCTATTGCATAGAAAGGATATCCTTTCATTCCGGGCAACCCTCCTATATAATAATCAAAAAAGGTAGGAAGCTTTGCTCCGATAATTGAACCGGCTTTAACTCGTGTATTTATTGTATGTTTGCTTTCAAAAAGCCCTATATGTTCTTTCCAATCAAGCTCGGCACGGGCAAAGGTAAAATCATCATATTTAGGAACAAGCACTCCGTTTACAATTGTATATTCTCCTTCACCATTATACGCATCAATTTCAAAATTCAGCTGGGCAGTAACTTCCCTACCAATTGGATTGATATCGGAATCGCGATAAGGCTTGAATTTTTTATGGCAATATTTTAATTGGAAATTTCTGCCGATAAAATATCTATCTTTTGTAGAAGGATAAAGCCCTTTATTATTCGGCAACGAGAAACTTCCCAAAGTGGCGGTATAATCGCTATATATAAATCGGAATTCAAGATTATTTCCTTTGGCAAAAATACGGTGCTTCATTGTAAAATCGAATTCAAAAAGACTGTAGGTAACATCGGTTCCGACAATATCGTCGTAATGAACACCGGTGGAATCTTCATATTTACCGAAGTACAAATCAACATTTGCTTTTCTGCTAACGCTGAAAAGCTCAACTGAAACAACCGGATTAAATCCTATTGAATGAAGTAAAGGGATTTTATCTCTATATTCCAAACTGAGATAAAGGTCCCTTTCCATCCTTTTGTTAATTGCAAATGCGGCAAAAAGAGAATAACGATTTAAATAATCGGTTGACGTTAAATAAACTCCGGGTTTAATTTTATCTAAACCGTCGTTAGAAAGGTTGTAATTATCATAACGAATAAAAGGGAAAAAAGTCATATCGGTAAAAAAGGAATGGTATGGTTTTACTTCGTAATCTACTTTCGTATCGTCATAATTTACAAGATGATTTAAATCGAATTTATCTATATCACCATTAGGTTTATCTTTATCCAAAGGCGGATTTCCAATCCAGACGTAGCGTTTGGAATCATCTACTTTTTTCTGTTCGCTAACATCTAATTTATAAATTTTATATCCGGTTGAAGTATATCCGGCATAGATTATATTGTCGGCACTATCGGTAACGGCCATAAAAGCACCGCCGATTACATTGGTTAATCTTTTTTTCTGTCCGGTTTTCATATTCATTTTATAAAGGTTAAAAATTCCCGTTTCATCGGAAGAGTAGATTAAATTCCCTTTTCTATCAAATGCAGGATTACGTTCATCATATTTTGTTTGGAGAATAAAACCGAAATTACTTCCGTCAATATTCACTTTCGCAATATCCCGCCCTTCTTTCAATGAATAACCAAAGACAATATAAGAATCGTCATTTGAAAATTTAGGGTTATAAATTTGTTCCCCCTCTTCAAAAAAAGTTAAGCGTTTAAAATTCTTTCCGTCTATATCAACAATACCAAGATTTGTTGTGCCGTCTTTTTGAAAAACAAAAGTAATCTTTTTCCCGTCGTGAGAAAGATTAGGATTATTTGCACGTAAACCGCGAGTTAGACGTCTATCTTCCTCATTTTTAATGTTGTAAATAAATAAATCATGGATATTTGCTCGGTTAGGATTATCATCGCTAAGCTTTGCAAAAATTATTTTTCCGTTGTCCGGAGTAATACTCACGGTAGAACGAATGCCGGGGATAGTCAGTTTTTTCTTTTTTGTTTTAAAATCATATTCATAGAGTGATGAAGTGCTTAGATAATCTTCTCCTTCGTTAGAAATAAAATATAGTTTACCTCCATCGTTTGACAATGTCGGATAGAAATTTCCAAACCCCTTATTTTGGATTATTGTTCCTTCTACAAGATTTTTTCTAACCTCGGAAATTCTTTTATTGTAATCTTTTGTCAAAAAAGTTTTCCATTCATCATAAATTTCAATGCCATCTTTGCCCAGCACATCTTCAAAAGCCGCATCAATAGTAAAGTTGGAAAATTTACCGAGTTGTTTTGTAATCAAGCGTAATTTATCTTCGCCGTACTTTTGCGAAATATAACGGGTTAATGCAAATCCTGAATTGTAAACGGATTCGTTACCCAAACTGGTTTTGCCGAAAACTCCCATTTGATTCCAAGTTAGCATATTATCGTCCAATACATAACAGCGCAAAATCATATCGCGATGGGAGTCCCAGTTTTCGTAACCGAAATCCTTACGCATATATTGGGCAGTTCCCTCGGCAAACCAAGCCGGAATATTTATGCTTGGAATCGGATAAGAAACAATTTTATCCGGATAGCCGTATAATAAATCGGGGCGGCGTACATCTTGATAATTAAGGAATTGCAAATATACTGCGGGAATATGTCTTGTCCATTTCATTCCGGCTTGTATTTGCACCATATGGGTAAACTCGTGTGTAATTACGTTTCTTAACCAGTTATGTGTTCCGCGTAAATCAAAATCCAAAGCCGATGCCCATATTTCAATTTTATTATCGAAAAAATATGTGGCACCGTTAGAGTAATCGTCTTTATCCTTAATAACAAAATGAACCTTATCGGGTTCGTATTGATAAAGAGATGTTAAGGGTCCCCATACTTCATCGGCAATTTTAGCAACAACTTTAGCCGTTCTTTCCGTACCTTCGTGGAAATGGACATAAACATGTTTCCCTTCTATAGTATACCAGTTGTACTCGGATTCATATTCGTTATACTGGGCATTAACCGTAATAGCCAAACACAATAAAAACAGAAAAATATATTTTTTCATATTTAGTAATTTTCACCTATCTAATTCAATTATTTTATAATAGCTATTTTAATTATTTTGGAATCGCTTTTACCTGAAGTCCCCGTAACCTCCAGATGTGCAAAATACACACCGCTTTCTATGTTGCTTACGTCCCACTCTATTTCATTATTGTATCCTCCTACAGCATTGCCGGAAAGTTTTGCAACCAAATCACCGGCAATGTCAAAGATTGTAACTTTAACTTTTGAATTTTCGGAAACATAATAACGTATTTTAGTTACATTTTCGTAAACGGGGTTTGGCCAATTATATGCTTTTGAGTGAGGGAAAAATTCCGTTATTTGATTTTCAGTGCTTACCGTTTTTACAGAAGCGGTATTACCGGCATTGCCGTTAAATTCGGTCCAGAATTTTATACCGTTCTTCTTACTTATATTCCATGTCAGTAAAAGGTTATTTCGTGTTGCCACAGCAAAAGCCGTTTTTCCGTTAGCGGTAAACACAATGGGGTTTCCTGATATTTTTCCTCCGCACGAAATAGGGAAACCGGAAATAATTTTGCCGGTTACTCCATCAAAAGCAAGAATTTTACCGTCAACGGTAAACGTAATAATATCGGCTGCCTCATCGCCGGTTAAATCAACTGCCAAAGGAGCACCGTATAACTCGGTTTTATATTCATCAAATACAGGGAAATTGCTTGCTACGTAACCATTCAAATTGTATGGGGTAAGTAAAGCATCATCGTTAATTATAATATAATTTTTTCCATTCTTTTTAATATCAGCTAAAATTATTTTGTCGGCAACCGTTGCTCTGTCGGTTTTGTTATTTTTGTCCAACCTGAAATTACCGAAATCCACAATAGACATAACAGATTTATCTGCAACGAAAATTCCGTTTGTAGAATATAAGACAGATTTAACTTCATTGTCGGTATTATACGAAACCAAAATTTGTTCGGGAGTTGTATCTAACTCAAGGGGTACCGATATTTTATTATTCCAGTAATGCCCTTGCGAATATGCTGAAAGATATTCTGCATTGCCGGCAAGCCCCAAAACTGTTTCGTTATTAAACACATCTATTATTCCGCTTTGTGTAATTGATTTTACCGTACCGGTATTGATGGAATACGTTAAGATTTTCCCGTCAAATGTTCCGACATTAACTTTTATAAAATCACCGGAAACAGAATTTAGAACGGGAGAAGTAGAAATAACACGTGTTGAAAATTCAGCATAAACCGTATCAATATTGCCGGCATTATCAATTTGCACAAGTCCGATTAAATAAGGCGAAGTTAATACAATATTAATTCCGTTACCATTCTTAACCACAGCCGGTTTGTAAGCGTAATATTTTGTATCAATTTCTTTAATAACATTACCGCTTGCGGAAATTTCAAAAACCTTTTCTCCTGAAAATGAAAAAAGCCTCGAGTTGTTTCCGTTATCAATTGCGGAAAGCCATAAAAAATTGCTAATAGCGCTTATACCGAGTGGAGTTATATTTTCGGAACCGAAAGAGAGATTAAACGACATTCTGTTCGCTATATCAGAAAATTCTGAAATTGTAATTAAACTATTAGCTCCGCTGTTAGTGGATGCTTTTGGTTTAGTATCAAAAGAAAATTTATTTTTATAATAATCCGCCGGATTATTTTTGTACCATGTATCTTCTTTGGAGCCTTCCCCTATTATCGTTTCTCCGAAAATGGTTTTAAATTCCTCGCCGATATCTCTAACTCCGTCGGCTTCAACAACAGCAACACCTCTTTTATATCTATCATTATTAATAGTATTGGTTTGATAATTACTGTTGATAATTTGTTCGTCAATATGCCATATTATTAACCCCACATCTTCAAATTTATCTATATTGCTTTTTCGTGTACCACTCGGCAAAGCCCAATCAAATTCGTCAACATCAGTAATAACACCTTTGAGAGTATCTACGTTATAAAAAATGTAATTTTCATAATCTTTATCAAAAGTGATTGTATGTGTTTCTCCTTTACTAACAAATGTAACGGTTGAACCGTCTTTATTTGCATCACGCTTTCTGTTTTCAACAAGGTAATATTCAGTTGAATTTATGGGAATAAGAAGGAGTGTGGTGTCAAGAGATGTTGCGGAATATTTATTAACAACGGTTATTTTACCCGCTTTATCAACTGAAGCTTTTACAGGAGTTATCCAGCCAAGTCGCATTTTTTCCCATGCGGAAGGCTCTGGAGGAAATATACCTTGATAAGCAAACATCGATTGCCCGTCCATTAAGCCGAAGCGTCCAATTGCACTTCGTCCGGTTTCTGTATTATATAAATCGGGTAAACCCAAATAACTGCCTACCGTAGCGGCAAGTAATCCGTTTGTGGTTAATTCTATCAGAGTTTTTCCGTTTAACCCGTCAAGTTCTCTTGATTCCGTTTCTGGAAGTATTGCACTATTGGTAATTTTAAAATTTCCGTTGTTTACCGGGAAACCGTCAAAAGTATTGCCGAAAATGTTTTTTAATGATTTTTCATTTAAATAAACCGAAGGCAAATCCCGTTCGTTACCCAAACTTCCGGGTAAAGATACATCTTTACCAACTCCGGCATGGAAAACAAAGAATAAGTCATATTGCGAGAAATCCACGGAAGGGAATCGAGAATCGGCAAGTTGCCAAACTTCTTCCAAATAATTACCAAGCGAATTCAAGTTGTTTACATCATCAACCGGAGGCGAGTATTCACGCATAGTTTTGGAAACCGTTAAAATATCATCCAATATTTTATATGATATATTTAACTTGCCGTTAGATACTTTTTCAAAATAATTTTTTACAAATTTCAAATGATTTTCAAAATATGCCTTATTGTGAGGGAGAGGGTCTAGAATATCAACACCATAATCTTTTGAATATACGGACCCGAATTTCCCATCGCCGAATGTTGCATCATCTTTATCTTGCACAAAATCCGAAATAACCGCAAGAATTTTTAATGTATCCGTAGAAGAATAAATATTATTATTCTCTGAAGGATTATAATTTAATTTACCGACAAAAGTTTGTGCGAAAAGATTTCCGAACACAAACAGAATTATTATTGAAAATATTTTTCGTTTAATCATTTACTTATATTCCTCTTGGTAATCCGTGTCCTTTTTCGGGAACAGTATTCCAGTTAATAACAAGAGAAAATCTTAACGTACCGTCCAAAGGATGATTATCGCTGTTTGAACCAACTGTTGAGATATAACTGAAATCAAATCCGTAAATATCATATTTTATTCCCGCACCAAATGTTAGAAAATTTCTTGCACCGTAATCGGGGTCTTCGTAAAAATATCCGGCTCTAACGGCAAACATAAAATCTTCTGGTCTGCCGTACCAATATTCGGCACCGCCCGAAAATTCAATACTCTTGATAAAATCATTTTCAACAGGAGCTTGGGTAGTATCGCCTTCAACTAAAGAGGCTTTCCTATTAACAAGAAGTTTACTCATATCCGTTGTAACGGTAAGGGAATTGTAATCATCTTGAAATATGCGATAAGCAAAACCGAGACGGGCATTACGCGGCAACGGATCCGCCTGAGCTTGGTCAATATATGAAATATCAGGACCAAGGTTACTAATATTGACACCTACACTAAAATTTCCGTCAAGAATATTTTGCGGCCGCCACATCCCGCCAATATCAAAACTTACGGTAGAAGCTATACCACTCCCCACTTCGTTCTCGGTTGGTTGGTCGGAAAGTTTGGAATAAATAAATCTGAAGTTAAATCCGATTGCCCAATCTTCCGATAATTTTGTAGCATAACCAACTGTTGCACCAATATCGAACGAATTAAAAGTACCTATAACCGTTGGTCCGTCCGAAGCAGTACGTTGAAATTTACCGTAGTTCATATAGGTTAAACTTGCCGTAACACTTCCACTTATAGATTCAATATATTGACGGTAAGTAACATAATCGTAAGATAAATCAAGATTAAACTGAGGCAGCCAATTTGCATGGGTAATACCGATTTCCGAGCCGGTTTGATAAGCAATACCGGCAGGGTTCCAAAAAATAGCTGATGAGTTATCGGCCAAGCCTGTGCCCGATTCACCAAGAGCCGCGAACCTGGAATCAGGAGCAAGTAGCAAAAACGGAACAGCAGCTTCGCCTTGTGCATGAATTTTATTTATAAATCCGAGTACAAATACCAACATGGTTATAATGATAAACATCTTTTTCATCTGTAAAATCCTCCTAATGAATTTACTTATTTTAATGAATAACGGCTAATTTACCCAAAACACTCCTGGATTTTTTACCGCTAATTGATTTAATAATAACTTTATATAAATAAGTTCCGTTTGCAATTTCGGAACCGTCCTCATCTCTTCCGTCCCAATCAATTTTAACATATTTATCGGAAAGGCCGTATTCTTCAATGTTTTTTATTAACCTGCCGGCAATTGTATAAATTTTAATTTTAGCATCAACAGGTTCTTCAATATTGTGTTGAAAAATAAAAGTTGTATTACTGCTAAACGGATTTGGATAATTAACAACATCTTTAAGTACAACATCCTCAGAATTAACAACCGTAAAATAATTAACATGGGTTCCGGGGTTATTGAATACATCCCAAGCCGTTACTTTTATTTTATGTTCACCCAATTTAAAATCGGTAATTTTATATGTAACTTTTCCGCTTTTCCCCTCTGCATCTAAATCGCCGACAAAATAGTTGGTAAAATCAATCTCGTTAGATAAATCATCATCAATAATTCCTTTTAACTTGTGCCCTATTCCCGTTCCGGTTGTATTCAATCCCGTCTCGTCTTGCAAGTTCAAAACAATAGTAAAATCTCTGTTAACCAATGAAGCCGCAGGAGTACATGCATTATCGAACGAAATTTCTATTTCGGGACCTTCCCCGTCGTTAACCACGGTAGAATCGGTTCCGCCGATAACAACTTTTTTTGTAAACCCGATACCGTCACTTTCTCCGTCGGTAATATATGCGGTAATTTTTCCGTTTCTGTTTTCATAGGAAATATCTTGCGGGACGGTAAATTGAGTATTAAACTTTCCGTTACTTATTGTTGCTCTTCCTCTGAAAATAACCCCTCCGGGCACAATCATTTTTGCATCCGAAGAATTTCCCAACTCAGGAAGAGGTTTGATAATATCGGAGTCGTAAACAGTTATAACGGCTTCTCCATTATAATCGGGGTTAATGTTGCCATTATAATTTTGTACGGCACCTTCAACATTAACTTTGCTTAATGCTTTTAATTGAACGTTTGTCGTAAGATTTTGCCCGTTCACCTTTTCTATTGAGGCGGGTTGCTTAGGAATATTCAACCTTATTGCAGGGTCTCCGAAAAGATGGAATTTTTCGTCATTATCTATTGTTTTTTTCATTTTAGTTAAATAAAACGCTTTACCTACCGTATTGTTAGCCATCTCTTCCAAAGATTCACTTAACAAATGAGAATAAAATTCCAAATTAAGGGCTTCGTTTGCGTAAGAGTAAACAACACGTGCTGCGGAAAAGCCGCCAATCATTCCGGCATCTTTAAGTAAAAGCATTTCTTCCGTGGAACTTTGTACGGTAGGGTCATCGTAGCGACCAAAATCGCAAGTTGCCGCCGTTAAGAAGAAAAGTTTTTTATTTTTCAAAGCCGGAATTGTGGAAATACGTTCAAACACAACTTCGTGAGCCCACACGTTTGGATTTCCGTGCCCCACATAATTTAAAATTAGCGTACCTTGATTAATTGCATCGATAATTGCTTTGTTAACCTCCGGTTTACGCCTGCCGAATCCGGTTTGTACGGTAGGATAAGCGGCAAGATAAATTTTATGCAAATCCATAAAACCTGGGATTCTTGTAGCGGCCAGTGTTTCCGATTGCTTGGTATGAAGTGCATAATCGTTACCTTTGGAAGTAAGCCCGTCATCGGCAACCAATGTAATAATATTTTTCCAAATTCCGTTATCCGGTTTTTCGTAATTAATAATTTTATCAACAACATTTTTTGCATCTTCCACCGATTGAATATTTAAACGCCCGATGGCTAAATCCGCAGCATCATCATTACCGGAAATTCTACTGTAAAAATCATCAGTGGGATAAGATGCCAATTCGTTTAACGATTCTTTTGTTTGATATGTAGGCACATAGTTTTTACCATATTTTTCAACATTAAGATAATCGTAATCTCCGTCCCCAAAAAGCAAAACATAAAACGGCTTAACTTGCCAATTATCGTAACTGTATTTCAAAAAATTACGAATTGCAGTCGGGTCCATCATTCCGCAGGAAAATTCATTTAAAATATCACTGACAAAAACAACCTTTGTGGAATATTTAACAGGGGCATCATTTTTTCTGTATTCTGC
Organism: uncultured Melioribacteraceae bacterium; assembly: GCA_964617555.1. Taxonomy (GTDB): domain Bacteria; phylum Bacteroidota; class Ignavibacteria; order Ignavibacteriales; family Melioribacteraceae; genus 1-14-2-50-31-20. The sequence continues at coordinate 31,183 of CAZTYP010000090.1, forward strand.
AAGACGCTTAGCTTCTTCGCTAAATTTTTCATCGGTAATAATAATATACTCGGCTTCTCTGCCGTTTATAATGCTTTGAGGAATTTCTATTTTTTCAATTTCGGAAATTTTCTTGAATTTTTTATCGGTAAGAGTTATATATTTGGAAAACTTACCGTTATCGTGTTCATCAAGAGTAAAAGAAATTTCACCACCGCTTATATCCGGTGAAGAAATAATTTGAGCATTATCAAAATCGGTAATATCAAAAGCGAAGATATCACTGTTAGAAAAATTTGTTAAATGATAATTAACGGTTGTCCTCTTTTTTTCCGCAAAAAATATTAATTCATCATCATCAACCTTTAAATCCCTCACATAGCTTATTTCAAAATAATCCAAATAAACTTTAGATTCCGCACCGGAAATTGCAATATCAAATTTCAATGTACTTCTGTTATCGGGAATTATTCCGGAATATTCGGCGGTTTTAATCAGTCTGTTTTCAACTCCCCAACTGTAAGAATTGCTACCGTAGCCGTACAAAGTTTGGGTTCTGATAATTTGTCCGCTTTCGGAAATTGTTAATGTAAGAGAATTTTTTGAAGCGTTTGCAAATCTGTATCTATAATTTACAGGCAGATTGTTAATACGTCCATTTAAAGTGTTAATATATGTACGTGATCGGTTAGTGGAATTAAATTCATCGCCCCAATAATCACGACCGGAACGACCGATGTTTATCTTATCTTCATCGGAAAATTTAAATGCAACCGTTTTTGTCTGGTTATAGTCTGGGGCACCCGATGAAATTTCACGCTTTTGCATTCTTTTACCTTTGCTTCCGCCAAAGGTTATCCAATAATAATTATGTTTGGAAAAAGGATGATGGTGCCTTAAAATTTCTTTGAAATTGTATTCCCAAAAATCGTTTCCGCGTCCGTAAAAAAGAATATAATCATTATCGTCAAACTTGCCGTCTTCTTCTCCGATAACAAGTATTGCATTTTCCGTGAATCCATATGGCACCGCAACCGGTATTTTTTCGGCAAGGGGATATCCACCGTTGTTGTATATTTTTATTGTTCGGGGGTCAACGGAAGCGGCATCAATACCAAGTGATGAAAGTTCCTTTTTTGTAATTTTATATATTCCCTCCTTGGGCGTTAAAAAGCGATGCCACGTACCTGTAATATCGAAAGTGGTTGTTTTATTAAACTTTTTATCAACTTTTCCCCAATATTTGGCAATATCGTAATTAAGAACAATCTCATTTAATAATGGACTGACAATAGTTTTGTGCGGCTTAGATGAATTTACAAAATTAATACGTACAATTATTTTTGTATATTTTTTTATTGTGCTTGTTTTGGGGTTGTACTGCACAGGTGTAATTAAAATATCCTGTATCGGAAAATCGCGGGCGTAACCGAAATCCCCGAAAGTTACTAATTCCGCATTTGCAAAATCTCTTTCAGCCGATGCAATTGCTTCACTTGTTAAATCTTTTTTATCAGCGGAAGGAAGCAATTTACCGTTAAGCAGTGTAAACTGTGCGGAAATAATTTGGAGGGTGTTTCCGAATTCCTCGGGCACACCTATTTGAATATTTTTGTGCGGCAATTGAATTTTTCCGTTTAATCTTTCGGAAAAACCGGAGCAACCTTCAAATGATAAAACAAAATATTCTTTACCGTCGATAATATCTTTTTTTATTTCGGAATATTGCGGGGTGTACTCGAAAGTAATGCTTGAGTTATTCGAAGAAAGAACCTTTACATCTTTTTGAGCAAAAATTGTTTTAAAAACAAAAAAGGAAATTACTATTATAAATAACCTGCTTTTCACTTAAACCCCGGTTAAGTTAAATTTAATTGTTAGTATTTTCTGAATTCTGATAAATAAACAATAGTAAAAAGCGTTCTATATAGTATTTCCTTTATTTTTGATATAAAATTTAATTAGATTATTAACACTTTGTCAAGTTAAAAGATAGAGATAAATTCATCAATAAAATTTACGAATTTTTTCTTTTTAGTAACAAAAAAACAACGGTTACAATTAGAGTAGTAACTATTGTAAACATCAAAGAATACAATTTATCCGGTAATAAAATTAAACCCCATAAATGATAAAGCGACCCGATAACAGTCATCCCTATAATTACTATTAATTCTTTTTTTTCCCGAATTTTATCTGTATGGTTATAAAAAAAACAGCTAGATATTATTTTGCTTAAAAAAAGAAAGAAGACCGGTGCAAGGGGTGTTATTAACCTTTCCGGTTCTCCGAAAAACGAAAGTAGGATTACGGTTAAAACATAAACCAACAAGTGCTTATTGTTTTTAAATAAATCTATTAATTCTTTATAAAAAATTACGGGCAACAACACAAAGGGAGTAAATGGAATCAAAAATTTTTTAATCAATAACAAGGGCTTTGAATAATAAACAATTTGCGTAATATATTGCGATAATAATCCCTCCCCTTTTTCCGCCGGAATAACTTGACGAAGTGTTACAAAAATAAACAGAGTAAAAATTGCTGTTGCAGCAAAAACAAGATACTCTTTTTTTCACTTTTCAATTCATACAACAAAACAACGCCGGCGGGAATAATCATTAACACATATTCCTTTATTAATATTCCCGTAAAAAGTAAAATCGCAAAGGGCAAATAATTTTTTCGACGGATTAATACCATTGCATAAAAAAGACTTGCAAGACCAAGAGTATCCGGGAGTTGAAAATAATTCCAAGCCAAAAACTGAAAAAAATATCTGTTGAACTGAAAAACCACCGTGGTAATTACCGCTACCCGTCCGGTTATTCCATATTCCGTAAGGAAAAAATAGAAAGAAAGAGCAAGCAAAAACAATCCGATTGAATTAAGAAGAAAAAAATTTACGGGGATAGAAAAAGGTAACAATCCGGCAAGCCACGGGGCTCCTATTCTGTAAACATACGGTTTAATTACTTCCGTATTAATATCCGGAAACGACTTTGCCATTGCAATATATTTATGCAAGTCGGAATTGCTGTAAAGAACATTTTGATATTCAATAAATCCGGAAAAGAAAATTGCAAAAAGTGTTGTAATAAAAAGAACAACAATATGTTTTCTGTTTTGCATTATTAAATTAAAATATTAAAAAACAAATGTTAATCGGTAAAATTAACATTTAATTTTAAAGACCTAATAATTCTTTACGTTGTTTCATCGCATCAATACAAAATTGAATATGCTCGTCAAGTGCAACTCCCAATTCTTCGGCACTTTGAATTATCTCTTCGCGATTAACCGCGCGTGCAAATCCTTTATCCTTTAATTTTTTCTTTACGGATTTCACTTTTACTTCGTCAATGGATTTACTTGGGCGAACATACGTAACGGCGGTAATAAAGCCGGCAAGTTCATCGCAAGCGAAAAGTGTTTTTTGCAATTGTGTTGTTCGTTCAATTCCGGTATAAGCCGCATGAGACATTATAGCCGTTCTGAATTCTTCTGAAAAACCAAGCTCTTTTAATATCTCATTCCCTTTGTAAGGATGCTCTTTCTCCGTGGGAAATCTCTCGTAATCAAAATCGTGAAGCAATGCAACATTTCCCCAAAAATTTTTATCCTCTCCAAATTTTTCGGCATAAGCAACAACACACGCCTCAACAGCGTAAGCATGTTTAAGTAACGATTCGCTTTTTGTATATTCTTGCAAAATTTTCAAACATTCATCTCTGTTAAGTTCTTTTTCCATTTTTTTCTCCGAAATTTTTATTTATTATTTCTAATGTTTTTATTGATACAGTAATCGGCTACAACACATTCAAAGCATTTTGGTTTACGAGCTACACAAATTTTTCTTCCGTGCGAAATTAATAAATGCGTAATATCAACCCAATCTTTTTCGGGTAAAAGTTCTTTTAATTTTTGTTCTATTTTTTTAGGGTCTTTTGTTTCTACAAAACCGAGTAAGTTGGTTAAACGAATTACATGAGTATCTACAGCAATTGAAGGAATTCCGAAAGCGTTTCCTGCAACAACAGATGCGGTTTTGCGTCCTACCCCGGATAATTTTGTTAGTTTCTCAAAGTCGGCAGGAACTTTACCGTTGTATTTTTCAACCAATTCCGCACAGCACTTTTGCAAACTTTTTGCCTTTTGATTATAAAAGCCGGTGGAATAAATATCCTTTGCAAGTTCCTCGCGAGATACGGCAATATAATCTTTTGGCGATTTATACTTTTTAAATAAATCTTTTGTAACAATATTAACACGAGCATCTGTGCATTGCGCAGAAAGGATTGTTGCCACAAGCAATTCAAAAGGAGTGGAAAAATTAAGAGCAGGTTTTAAAACCGGATACTCTGTTTTTAATGTTTCCACTACTTTGCTTAATCTTAATTTCTTGTTATCATCTATAAAAGAGTTTTTACTCATAAGAAATCATCTTTAATTTTCATCAAATATTTAAATGCTTCTTCGTAATTATTTCCTATTTTACCGTCTAGTATCGCATCTTCTATGTTTTTTTTTATCTCTCCCACTTTTTTTGAAGGAGGTATATTACAAATTTTCATTATTTCATCACCACGAACAGGCGATTGAAATTCGCGAAGTTTATCACGTTCTTTTACATCACGTACTTTATCCATTACCTTGTCGTAATTAGCTAAGTATTTGCTTACCTTTGCGGGATTTTTACTTGTAATATCTGCACGACAAAGTGTAATCATATCTTCCAAATCTTCCCCCACTGCCACAATAAATCTTCTGATTGCGGAATCTGTTACATCATCGGAAACAAGCGCAATGGGACGTAAATGAAGACGAACAAGTTTGCGGACATAGTCTAACTTTGTAAGAGGCAATTTCATTCGTTTGAAAATATATTTCATCCATCGTGCGCCTTTTTCTTCGTGCCCGTGAAAAGTCCATCCTATATTTTCATCAAATTTTTTAGTTGCGGGTTTTGCAATATCGTGCATTAATCCTGCAAACCTGAGCCAAACATTATCCGATACTTTTGCAATATTATCAACCACTTGAAGCGTATGCAAAAAAACATCTTTATGATGAAAATCCTTTCTCTGCTCTACCCCCCCAAGATTTGCTATTTCGGGAAAAATCACTTTCATTACACCGGTATCATACAATAACCGCAACCCTACTGAAGGTTCGGGAGAAGCAAGTATCTTAAAAAATTCATCGGTAATCCGTTCTTGCGAAATAATTTTGAGTCTATCGGCAAGTTGTGCAGCCGCACTAACAAGAGATTTATCCGGTTTAAAATTTAATTGAGCGGCAAACCGAAAAGCTCGTAAAATTCTGAGAGGGTCGTCATTAAATGTTACAACAGGATCAAGAGGGGTTTTTATCAGACCGGCTTTTAAATCTTCCAAGGCGTTAAATTTATCGATTAACTTCCCGAAATCTTTTTTGTTCAAGGAAATTGCAAGTGTGTTAATTGTAAAATCTCTACGATTTATATCATCGTCAAATGTTCCTATTTCTACAACAGGATTTCTGCTTTCTTCGGAATAGGATTCCTTTCTTGCACCCACAAATTCCAAATCTATTTCTTTATAAAAGAAATGTGCGGTACCGAAATTCTTGAAAAAATTTACATCTTTAACTCCCAATTTTCGAGCCAGTTTTTCGGCAAATTCCAAACCGTTACCGACAACTAAAATATCCACATCATCAAGTTTACGTTGCAAAAAAAGATCGCGAACATATCCCCCAACAACAAACACCTCTACCCCTATTTCGTTCGCTGCTTCCGATGCTTTAACAAAATAATCTTTTGCTTCCAATATTTCTTTAATTTTTTCCGCTTTCATCAATTTTTTCAGTTTCACCGAATATTGAAATTTTATTTATTTTATCTTTACAATTTAAGAATTCATTCATTCAAAATTATTGAATTTAATTAAGAAATATTTTAGATACTTAAATTTATTTATGATATTAATAAATTTTAACGGAAACCGCACCATGCCAAAGCAAAATAACAGTTATTTATTTTCGTAAAACCATTTTATTTTTTGTTGATTGGAAAGCAAAACGGGCATCATAAAATTAGTTTTACATTTTTTCAAACTTAATTTTGCAAAGAACAATGCTTTTTGGAACTGCAAATTTTTTACAAAGTATTTGGAAAGCTCGAATGCAGTATTGTAAGAAATATTTTCCGGATTTTTATTATCTAAAATTTTACCGAATGAACTGCTGTTTTCATTCAATTTTTCAGATAACTCAATCATAATAGGAATGGAAAAATCCAACAATTCGTTTTTATTTAACAATTTCAGTATTTGATATTTATCATAACTGCTCCCTTTTAAATAAGGAAGTATTTTTTTTTCTTGAATTAATCTTCTACGAATTTCCGCAATATTTTTATAACGTTCCGTTGGTTCAAATTCGGACAAAAGAGTATAAAGAGAATCGGCTTTCTTAAAGTTTCCAGTTACAGAAAATGCGTCTCCCAAATAGAGAAGCGCCGGATAATAAGACGAAGTTCCTTCATATTTATCAATATTCAGTTGCAAAAGTTGTAACAACTCTTGATATAATTCCAGTTTATTATCGGAATAAATAACTCCCGTCAAAGCGGAAAAGGAGTTTGAATAGTTCCAAAGTTGCAAAAACTTATTATGTGCCGCATGGTATTCTTCGTTACGGAATAGCTCCCACGCCGCATGCAAGTCGGAGGCAACAGTTCTGGGGCATATTTTTTTTGTAATCGGTTTTCTGCCAAAAAATAAATTAGCGCGATGTTTATTGATAGGATAATTCAATGCCGTTAAAAAATTGTTATACTCCTTATTTAACGCTGCAATATTTTTTCTGAAATATTTCTGAAAATCCAAATCTTGATATAACAGGTTCACTTTCTCAATTCCGTAAGTTTCAATCAAAAATTTAACAAACGACCCGGCAATGATATATGAAAGTGACGAAGTTTGACCGAAAAAATTCAGTTGCGAAAAAAGTTGACAAATGTTAAAATTATAACCTGATGCCTTTGCCAATAAAGCCATATAATGAATATCATACCCCGCATAATTATTTTCAATTGCCATTGCATATCCTTCCAACATTGCCATATTAAAATCATCGGCAATTTTAAAAGGTGTGCTCCCAATGTACGCTGCAAAAATATGCGTTAATTCATGCTCCAAAGTTTCATCAACCGACCCGAAATCGATAAAAATTTTATTCATCCAGGGTTTGGCTATATTAGCAGCCTTGCTCCCGAATAGTGCCCCCTTTTGCTCCGAATTTTTAAAAATATAGGATACAATCCCCGAAGGAATCGGTAATTTTGTTTTTCGGGAAATCTCTTCCGAATAATATTTATGCTTTAAACCAAGCAAATATACTTGTTTTGGTCTTAGGTTATCTGCGTATCTAATTGTAATTCCATCAGTTATGTATTTTCCCCTTAGATTTGCTTTTAAATTATTTTCTGACGTAGCCCAACCGAATTGAGGTTTAAGAAGATAAAAAACAATTGAAATACCGGTTGATAGCAATAAGATTATTTTCCGTGTCTTATGATTGAGAACTTTAATTTTAAATATTGAATATAACAGAAATGTAAATAAAATTATTAAAGCTATTCTATAAATAAACAATTTGCTCCCGAGTAATATTTCCTCGTCATAAATTGTTCCCGGAATAATACCTACAATAACATTATAAAAATATACTTGCGGATAAAAATAAAACTCTATTAAGGGAGCAATGGTAAAAAGAGTGAAAATTCCAAAAAAGATGAAATATGCATATTTTTTGTTGCTCCAAAAAGCAAATACTCCGGTAACAAATCCAAAATAAAACGTTGGTAACACTATCGAAAAGTAATAGATTATACCTTCTGTAACGGGACAAATTTTAAATAATAAATTGATTGTTACAGATATGACAAAGGGGGTAATAATCAGAAGAGAATATTCCCTATATTTCATTCGCATAATTGCCGGAAGCATTCCAAAAGTTTTAAATTTCCGCAAATAATAAATTGTTAAAATTCCGGAAGAAATAAACAAAACGATGCTTAAAATAAACGAATACTCAAAATTAAAAGAACTTGCCAACGGAATAAATTGGAGCAACAAAGAAAATGTAACTACCAAAAAAATTAAAATTTCAGGCAGTGATATTTTTATTGAATGTTTCATTAATTGCCGGCTAAGAATTAATCGTCAAAATTCTTTCGTGGGAACACGTTCAATCTGTGCTCCGAGGCGTGTTAACTTTTCTTCAATCCGCTCATATCCTCTGTCAAGATGGTATATACGAAGCACTTCCGTTTTCCCTTCGGCAGCCAATCCTCCAAGTACAAGAGAAGCACTTGCACGTAAATCGGTTGACATTACTTTTGCTCCCTTAAGCCTTTCCACTCCGCGAACAATTGCCATGTTGTTTACTCTTTCGATGTTTGCTCCCAACCGTACCAACTCCGGAACATGGCTGAATCTATCAATATAAATATTATCGGTAACGGTAGCACTTCCTTTTGCCAATGCCATATAGGCTATCCATTGTGCTTGCATATCTGTGGGGAATCCGGGATAAATTGCAGTGGTAATATCTACACCTTTATGCTCGTTATCGGTTGAATCAATCTCGATTAAGTTATTTGAAATACTTATCTTAGCTCCGCTATCTTGAAGTTTTGAAATAACGGCATCAATATGGTCAATATTTTTATATTCCAACTCAATTTTACTCTTTGTAATGGCGGCTGCAATTAATAAAGTACCGGCTTCAATTCTGTCGCCAATAATTTCGCCGCTTGCAGGTTTTAATTCGTCTACCCCCTGAATATGGAGTGTGTTTGTCCCTATTCCTTCTATTCGTGCTCCCATATCTACCAGAAAATTACATAAATTTGTAATTTCCGGTTCCATTGCCGCATTCATAATTTTGCTTTCTCCTTTTGCAAGTACGGCAGCCATTATTGTATTACCCGTTGCTCCCACAGAAGAGATGTCGAAATTGATATGTGCTCCGTGCAATCTGTTTGCTTTGGCAATTATATCTCCTCCGTCAAGAATTATTTCTCCGCCTAATTTCTCCATTGCTTCTAGATGCAGATTAATGGGCCTGGGTCCCCAAGCACATCCTCCGGGAAGAGATACTTTTGCATAACCGTAACGGGCAAGTAGCGGACCCAATACATAAACGGAAGCACGCATTTTTTTTACATGTTCGTAAGGTGCATTTTGATTTGTTAGATTAGATGTATCGAGTTGCAAACTATTGTTATTAAACTCCGTTTTTACTCCCAAATGTTTTAACAATTTAATCATTGTAAAAATATCATTCACTTCGGGAATATTTTCAAATCTGTTTATTCCGGTATTCAATAATGCGGCAGGCATTAAAGCCAGTGCAGAATTTTTTGCTCCGCTGACTTTTACCTTACCGGAAAGCCTGTGCCCTCCTTCAATAATAAATTTATCCAATTATTTATCTCCCAGTTCTATTTTCAACATACTTCCGAAATTACCGACCAAAATAAGTTCGTTATTATCTGTAATTGCAATATCTTTCCAGTTTTGATAATATTTAGAATCAACCGATTGCCATGTTTTGCCACTATCGTGCGAAATCAAAATCATTCCGTTATTACCAACGGCTATTATATTTGACTTATTAATAAATTTAACTTTATTCAACGGCCTTGTAGTGCTGTTTTGTGTATTTTCCCATGTTTCGCCGGAATCTTCGGTTCTTAAAATTATTCCGTTTCCGCCAACGCACACCCCAAAATTATCATCATAAAAATCTATGGATTTTAAATATTTTGTTGTCCCCGATTTTAACGGTTTCCAGTTTATTCCACCATTTTCGGTTTTCAGAATAATCCCGTTCATTCCGCAAATATATCCGGTTAAATTATTTTCAAAATTAATTTCAAAAAGGGATTTATCGGTAAAAGAACGCACCCTTTCCCATTTTTTACCCCCATTAATGGTATTTAAAATTAATCCGCCCGAACCGATTATAAAACCGTCGTTTTCATTTAAAAATACGATATCGTTCAAGGAATAATCTTTATCCAAAATGGAATACCATTCATAATTTTTGCCTGAATTGTAAACGAAAGCCGATTTTTTACCGATAAAAATCTTCTCCCCGTTTTCAAATTTCCAAAAAGCATTTAAATTAACTTTGCTTTCCAACTGTTTAATTTGCCACTTGGAAGAATAACTTTGCTTATTTAAAATTATTCCCGAATCACCGACAACAGTAAATTCATTCCCTTTTATAAGCAAAGAATTCAATGAATAATGGGTGGGTACGGGTATTTTTTTTATTTTCTCGGGTATAATTTTATCCTTTGATTCAAAAAGTGCGGAAATACTGTGTTTCTGAAAAACCTTGTATCCTTTGTAATCCATAAAATCGCGAACTTGATAAACAACAAAAACTACCAAAGCAATAAAAGCAATAATAAAAAACGCAAAACTAATTAAAGATTTTTTTGGCGACATTTTTCTGCGAATCTGCTTTTCGTTAAAATAATTTGCTCGCTCTGTTTTCAGTAGTTGATCAAATTGTTGTATGGCAACTTTAACTTCCGCACACGATTGATATCTATCCTCTTGCCGCTTCATCAAAAGCTTTGCAACTATTTTATCTAATTCCGGTGGAATTGAAGGTAAATAGTATGTTAAACTTACCGGATTTTCATGCAAATGGCCCTCCATTACTTCGTATTCGTTTTTACTGTCGAATGGTGGATTACCTGTAAGCATATCGTAAATTGTACATCCGATTGAGTAAATATCGGAAATCCGGTTCACGTTTTGCCCCCTTATTTGCTCCGGACTCATATAATAAATGGTTCCTACTCTGGCACCTGTTCTTGTGTCACTATCCCCTTCCAAAGATTTGGAAATACCGAAATCCATTATTTTTACAACTCCCTCGCTGTTTACAATAATATTGGAAGGTTTTATATCGCGATGAATATACCCTTTGGAATGGGCATAACCGATGCCGTCCAACAATTGATTGGTAATGTATATTACATCAAAAATATGTAATCGACGATTTTTGAATATAACTTTTTCCAAACTCTCACCGTCAACATATTCCATTACTATACCGAGCAAATTATCAAATTCAATAAAACCGTAAACCGTAACAATATTCTGATGAATTAATTGTGCATGGTTTCGCGCTTCGTTTTTAAATAATTCAATCATACGGCGACTGTTTTTTACATGGGGGGCATTTAAAACTTTTATTGCAACATAACGATTCAATTTCTCGTCATATGCTTTATATACAACCCCCATTCCTCCTTTGCCCAATAAGGAAACAATGGTATAGTTTTCAATTGTTTTGTTAATCAATTCGTCCATTTATATAATATATAATGTTATCAATTTAAAATATAATATAGTAAATTTAATCATAATTCGACATTCATAATTAAAGCAATCCGCATTCTATCAAGATATCAGTACTAATTATAATTACATCTGTCATTGCTCTCCGCCGCACACCACCCGTCATTGCGAGCGGAATGAAATGAAGCGAAGCAATCTGCCGTACTTTCGGAAATGCTTTTTCCTTGCAATGGTATTGGGGATTGCTTCGTCGCTTCTCTCCTCGCAATGACGCGAAAAAATGCGTGTCATTGCGAGCGGAACGGAGTGAAGCGAAGCAATTTGTCGTACTTTCGGGAATGATTTTTCTTGCAATGGTATTGGGAATTGCTTCGTCGCTTCTCTCCTCGCAATGACGCGAAAAATG
>CAZTYP010000091.1:0-2503 GCA_964617555.1 uncultured Melioribacteraceae bacterium
CAAACCAACGTTTTCACCAACAGTCATGGAATCGAACAAAGCGGCTCCTTGAAAAAGGTAACCGAATTTTCTTCTTATTTGATATAACTTTTCGTGATTGCTTTTATTAATAATTTCTCCACCTACTTTTACATAACCTTCGTCGGGGAAAAGTAACCCGACAATATGTTTTAGCAGTACACTTTTCCCACTTCCGCTTTTCCCTATAATAACGGAAGTTTTGCCTTCTTCTATTGTAAGGTTAACACCGCGTAAAACTTTATTGTTGCCAAATTGTTTGTGAAGATTTACTATTTCAATCATTTAACGATTATGAATTTTTTATTAAAAGAATAATAAATATATAAAGTTTTGAGAAGTAGTGGTTAAATATTTTATTTGCAGTAAAAAGTAGTAGTACTTGGATTCAACAGATTAAAGAAATCTTACTTGATTAAAAACATTCGGAACAAATCAGCTTTCAAAGCGTCTTAATTATTACAATCTTAAATACCGATAAAAATACTTTATTTAATTTCTTAGGAGGAAAAATGTTTTCAAAAAAAATAATTGCAATAATGTTTTTTGCCCTTACCCTAACGGGTTTTGCACAAAACGGCGGTAACAAACCGGCACCCTTAATCCCGATGAAAGATTTTTTCAAAAATCCGGAAAGCAGAAGTTATAACCTTTCGCCCGACGGAAAATATCTTGCATTTCTTAAACCGTATAAAAACCGCTTGAACATTCACGTTCAAAAAATAGGCGAGGATAAAATTGTTCGCGTTACAAATTCTACGGAAAGAGATATACCCGGATATTTATGGAAAGGAAACGACAGATTAATTTACATTAAAGATACTAAGGGTGATGAAAACTTCAGGCTTTATGCAGTTGATAAGAATGGTGAAAACCCGAAAGACTTAACACCGTTTGAAAAAGTACGCGTGGGAATAATTGACGACCTTGAAGAAAATCCGAATGAAATGTTAATTCAAATGAATAAAAGAGACCCGAAAGTTTTTGATGTTTTTCGCATCAATGTAAATACCGGAGAGATGACAAAAGTTGCAGAAAACCCCGGTAATATTACCGGTTGGCAAACAGACCACAACGGAAAACTGAGAATTGCAATTACAACAGACGGTGTAAACAATTCTATTCTTTACAGAGAAAACGAAAACGACGAATTTAAAAAAGTTATTACAACAAATTTCAAAGAAACATTATCACCTTTGTTCTTCACATTCGATAACAAAAACATTTACGCTTCTTCCAATCTCGGAAGAGATAAAGCCGCAATAGTAAAATACGATTTGGCTAACAACAAAGAGTTGGAAGTTACTTACGAACATCCCGAAGTTGATGTTTATAATTTGTTTTATTCGAAAAAAAGAAAGAAAATTCTCGGTGTTTGTTGCATAACTTAGAAACACGAATACAAAATATTTGACGACGAAACGAAAGCAATTTACAACGATTTGGAAAACAAATTGAAAGGTTACGAATTCGTAATTACAAGCGAAAACAAAAACGAAGATAAACTTTTGATAAGAACTTACAGCGACAAATCCATGGGAGCTTACTATATGTACGATGTTCCCACAAAAAAATTAACAAAGATTGTTGATGTAAGTCCGTGGTTAGACGAAAACGTAATGGCGAGTACAAAACCGATTACATACAAAAGCAGAGACGGATTAACAATACACGGTTACCTAACATTGCCGGTTGGTATAGAAGCAAAAAATTTACCTGTGGTTGTTCATCCGCACGGCGGACCTTGGGCAAGAGACAGATGGGGTTTTAATCCCGAATTACAATTTCTTGCAAACCGCGGTTACGCTGTTCTGCAAATGAACTTCAGAGGTTCAACCGGTTACGGAAGAAAATTTTGGGAAATCAGTTTTAAGCAATGGGGAAAGACAATGCAAGACGATATTTCCGACGGCGTTAAATGGCTTATTGAGCAAGGCATTGCCAATCCGGAAAAGATTGGAATTTACGGAGGTTCTTACGGCGGTTACGCAACTCTTGCCGGTTTAACATTTTCGCCGGAACTTTATGCTTGCGGAGTTGATTATGTAGGTGTTTCCAATTTGTTTACCTTTATGAAAACAATTCCTCCTTACTGGAAACCTTACCTTGATATGTTACATGAAATGGTCGGCAATCCAAAAACAGATTCGCTTTTACTTTACGATGCTTCTCCGGTTTTTCATGTTGATAATATTAAAGCTCCTTTGTTTATTGCACAAGGTGCAAACGATCCGAGGGTGAACAAAGACGAATCCGACCAAATGGTAAAAGCTTTAAAAGCCAAAGGTATTGATGTGCCCTATATGGTTAAGGATGATGAAGGTCACGGTTTTAGAAACGAAGAAAACAGATTCGATTTTTACGGCGAGATGGAAAGGTTCTTTGCAAAATATCTTGGCGGAAGAACAGAAAAGAAAACCGAGAATTAAATTGATTTTGTAACTTCCGAAATTTAAAACAGGAACGCAGATATTTTATTTCATAA
>CAZTYP010000092.1:0-7873 GCA_964617555.1 uncultured Melioribacteraceae bacterium
TGTTTTAACTCTGTTTTATTCTATTAAAAATATGCTCGAACTTCCGAACGCATATTATGAACAATTTTATTTGCACCTTGTTTTCTACCGAGATAATTAAGTGTTACTTGCAAATTTTCGGCTAAACGATAATCAAAATTGACCCTCCAAAAATAGTTTATTCCAACCACTTTTCCATGCAACATTTCGTAGGGAATAATATTTGTTGTTTCGTTATCGGAAATTTCATTTCGCTCAAATTCTATTCTTAAACGTCCTTTATTAGTAAAAGAATATGTAAAACGGATGAGCTGTGAATTACTGCTTATTTTAGTCGGTTTTACAGGTAAGTTATCCACACTTTTACCCGCACCGAATTTAAATCCTACCTCAATATTTTGTATAGGTCTGTAAGAAAAGTCGGAGGTTAACTCGTCTGCCGTTATCAATCTTTCCCTTGCACTGTTAGCATCGGAAGTAAGATTATCCGTTTTGTGAACATAATCGGTTTGATTACGAATTTCCCTCACCATTCTAAATCGAATGCGCAACGAACGTTCAATGTAATTGCCGAATTCGTTCCCTGTATTATATTGATTGAATTTGTTGTTCTCAAGATATCTGAAACGAAATGACAAATCGGGTTTGTTTTTAAATAAGAAAAAATCTTGTTGAAACGAATTTGCCCCGTGAATTGTAGTAGAATCATTCATCAGCACATTCGGCTTAAGTAATAATACCGAGGAGATGTTTTTCTCTTTGGAGTATTCATCCAAACGTAAAACCGTTTCGAAAGAAACCGGAGAGAAGATTGTAGTCAACAAAGATTTTTTTGATTTCAAAATTCTTTTAAATTCCACTTTCCATCTTGTACCGGTTTTCAAATTAATAACCGGAAACAATTCCGTAGTTGGCAAATAAACCACAATGTAATCTCCTTCGTAAACATCCGGCACAAACTCGTTTTCGTCCGCGATACCGTTATTATTCAAATCGCCGAGATATTTATAATTACCTTCCCCATACTGCACCCTTACAAAAACCTTTTCCAACCTTGCTGTGCTTTGTGTAGATGCTTCGTAATAGAAATCCCCCGCAATAAAATTCTTCCAAAAATTAAATCTGTTTTGAGAACGGATTAACACGGAGTTGTTGTCCAACAATCCTTTGGCACTAAATTTTTCGGTATATTTTTTATTTCGCACGGTTACATCCAATGTTGTGTTAACTTCGCGAACACCACTATAAGCCATTGCAAATCCGGCTTGATTTGCAACAGATTCTTTTTCCATAATACCGTTAATGGGGAAAGTTTCCTCTCGCAAAGAATATCTCGCTGTTAAATTAAGCCCCGCCAAATCGGATAACGTAATAAAAGCCCCCACCTGTTGGAACTTTCTGCTGTTAGAATTTAACGAATCTTTTGAAGTGTTCCATTCTTTTCTGTTATCATATAAAAATTCTATTCCGGGAATAATTTTATTAAACAGATAAGAAGCCCGCCCGCTTTGCTTAAGCCAATTGCTGCTAAACAATTTATCATTTGTAGTAACATAATCGTAATCATATGTTAACTGAAATCCTTTTCCTTTCTTGTAAAACAGATTTCCGAATAATCTGTTGGAATTAAAAAAATTTCCCCGTTTTAAAAATCCGTAATTAAATTTTGTTTGCAGTTCCTTAATAGGAGCAAAAAAGAGATGAGCCTCGCGTAAAGTTTCATTGTTTTTTTTTATATTAACAATATTATAATCTCTCCCGAATTCAACGGTATTAAATCTATCGAGCGACGAGAACCTGTCTTGCAAATAACGTTCCCTATACGAAAAACCTATTTCGCCCAATGACAATCCGGCAAAATCAATTTTTGATTTTCCCAATTCTACCAAAAAGTTATGAGCATGCCCGAAATTCCGGTCATCGTCGATGGAAGAAAATGTATTTCGGTCAAAAACACTTCCGGCAAACTCGGCAGATATTGTAAAATTTTTCCAGGGCTTTGCCTCCAAAAGAATGTTGCCCATCTGTTTCTTTTGTGGCATCGGGATAAAAACAACGGGGAGATAGTCCCCTTTACCAATCCCTACAAACTTATAATACCCGACACTGATACGTGAATAATCTCCATTACCGTTTCCAACAAAACTAAACGAAACATTATATTTTGCTGAATCATCACCCGGAACATACAAATAATAAGAATATGCCTCTCCATTAATCAGCGTATCAATTTTAGAATAAGTTCCGATTATTTTCCCCGAGGAATCGGTCTTTCCTATTGTTATCCCACTTTTAACAGCCTTGTTTCTATCGTTACCCGCACGTTTTAGAATTTCAATATCACTTGCGGAAAGTGTAATATCAATAGGATTGTCTTTATCGTCGTTTTCATTAAAAGCACTTACGGATATTTTAAATTTGTTGTTAAAAAAAGAGCTTGCAGCATTAACACCGTATAAATTTCTTTCGAATTTCCTGTCGCTATATTCAAAATCAACAACTATTCTGCTTGCGGAAGTAATAAGTTTGTTAACTGTAAAAGTAATTTCGGCAAGGGAATAATCAATTGTATAATCATTATTTTCGCCCCTCTTTAATTCTTCTCCGTCTATATAAACACGTTCTGTTCCGGCAATCACAATTATAAGCTGTTCATTATTTACCCCGGATAACTTATAAGGACCTTGATTGCCGTCTTGTCCGAGAAACCGGTTGGTATTAAACTTCCCTTTGCTGCCGGCAATTATCCCTTTACCTTTTGTTTTACCGGAGAAAATTTCTCCTTCCAACCCCTGCATTTTTCTTGTAATTTTTCCGAACTCTCCTACATTGCTTGTCATCTGAAAATCTCCGAATGTTGCGGCGGCATTAGGATGTTTAACTTTAATAAATACTTGGTCAAGTTCTTCCAAACGTTCTGTTGTCCCTTCGGGTTGAATGGGAACGTTTCTGTCGGTTAATGCGGCAACAATCTCTAAATCGTTACTCAGCTTTCCGGAAAACTGCAAACGCATTCCGCTGTTTAATTGCATATCCTGATTTGTACCTATTGAGAACCCACGACTAATAGAACCGCTTCGCTTAATTCCTTTCCCGAAAATAGTTTCCGATGTAAGAGGTACTAGTTCATTTTTTATTATACTAATACTGTCTCGTAATTTATCGTCATATCTAACTTCCAACTTTCGTTTGTAATATTCCTTTTTAAGTGGAACTTTTACTGAAGTATAAATAATATAAAGCGTATCAAAAACAGAATATTTTAAGCTGTCGGAAAGGGAAAAAATTTTTGTTCGATAATTTATGGAATAATTGTTGTGATTGAGAGAACGCCCTCGTAAAATAATTTTTTCGGAATTAGGGACGATATTGCTTGCATTTAACTCATATTTGTTATTCAAATTTATAGGATGTTTTTCCGAAATAATTATTTTACCGGATTTTTTTTGAGCAACGATATTACTCCCTAATATAAAGGAAATAAGCAATATGAATAAAATTATTTTGCGCAAATACTTTGTTAAATATTGTTAAATGACTTAACACAAAAAATAAGATTATTTGCAATCAAATAAAAAGAGGAAAGCCGGAACCGTTTTTCTATTCGAACCTTAATGCTTCAATAGGGTCAAGATTTGCCGCTTTGTATGCCGGATATGTTCCAAATCCTACACCGATAATTATGCAAAGCAAAACCCCTATACCCACCCAATCCAAAGGGATAGCGGCAACGGCATTTAATTGTGCTCCTATTATATTACCCACAACAACCCCGAGCACAATACCTATTCCACCCCCTATAAGACTTAATGTTACGGATTCCGTTAAAAATTGCATAAGTATATTTTTCTTTTTTGCTCCCACCGCTTTACGCAAACCTATCTCTTTTGTTCGCTCGGTAACCGAAACAAGCATAATATTCATAATACCTACGCCCGCTGCAAGCAAAGCAATACCCGCAATAACGAACGCTCCTATTCTAATACCCGAAGTAATATCATTTATTTGCTTTAATACGGATTCGTTAGAAACAATTTCAAAATCGTTATCTTCCCCGGGGGGAACTTTTCTGATTGCACGCAAATACCCTTCGGTAATTTCCATCAAATTACTGTATGCCCCTTTGGAAGGAGACATTACTGAAATTGAAATACTCCTTCTCCTTCCGCCGTATATACCGTTAAATGTTGTTAAAGGAATTATTGCCAAGTTATCTTGGCTCTGCCCGAAAATTGCACCTTGTTCTTCAAGAATACCGATAATTTTAAAACGAGTACCATTAATAGAAACCTCTTCCCCTATAGGGTTAATGCTTTTATTGTTAAAAAGTTTTGTAACCAAGTCCTTACCAATCACAATATTTTTACGGGCGCTTTTATAATCTTGCTGATTAATTGCACGCCCGTTTTTAATATTCCAATCCTGTGTTATGAATGCAGAAGGGGTTACACCGTATACGGAAACATTGGGATTTGTTTTTTCATCCTTATATTTAACAATACGCCCGCCTCTTCTGGATGTTGCCGCAACAGCTTCCGCTTCAATTAATTTTTCTTCAAGTGCGTAATAATTATCAAGTGTGATATTTTTTCTGTTTCTGTATTTTGCAAATTGTGTATGCCCGCCAATGCGAACAGCCGGCCATTTTTGTATTTGAAATGTGTTTTTACCCAGCATAGATACTCCTTCTTCGATGCTGGTTTGTAACATTGCAATAATTGTACTTATTGTAATAATCGAAAAGATGCCCACTACAATTCCTAAAACCGTTAAACCGGAGCGTAATTTATTTGCCTTTAACGAGGCCAAAGCTACTTTTAATATTTCCATTATCTCCATGTTTTCTCGATTTTAAATTTTAGTTAAAGTTATTTTGCCAGAATTTTTTTCAGTTCGGAAAGTTTAACAATTTCGTAAGTAGGAATAATTTTACTATCGTTTTCTTTTTTCGACGGATTAAACCAACATGTATCAATACCATAATCACACCCCCCTTTTATATCGGAAGAAAGATTATCGCCAACTATAACAACTTCTTCTTTTGAGGGATTATTTATTTGTTTAAACACAAAATCGAAATATTCTTTTGCCGGCTTGGCAAATCCGATTTCTTCGGAAATTATTACATTGTTAAAATACTTCCTTAATTTGGAACTTTGCAATCTGGGATTTTGTACCGATGCAAGCCCGTTAGTAACAATTACAAGCTTAAAATATTTGCCGCACCATTTAATAATTTCCTCGGCTCCCGGTAACAGATAATTATTTTGGGAAAGGAAATTCAAATAATCTTTACTAAACCCAATAGGGTCAATATCGGAAATATTAATTACCTCAAAAAATCTTTTGAATCTTTCCGTTTTAATTCCCGTTGTTGAAATAAGTCCCTTTTCAAAATCGTTCCAGATTTTTTTATTAACCTTTTCGTACGTTTCAAATGTAGTTTCCGTCCATTTAAGACCATACTTTTCAAAATTCGATTTTAATGCTTCAACGGAAGCTTTTCCGAAATCGTAAAGCGTACCGTCGGCATCGAACAAAACCGTTTTGTATTTCATCATCTCTTTTAAATTCCGTACAGTAAAATTAAGCCGGATTCCTCCGGCTTAATTATTTTTTATTGAACATCAAAAGTTATCATTACTCCATGTATATTATTTATCCAATCCCTGATACATTTCTTCAATTAAATCGCTGTAGCGTTGTTCTATCACTTTTCTTTTAAGCTTTAACGACGGGGTCATTTCTCCGCCTTCAACAGTGAACGGTTTATCTAAGATAGTAAACTTGCGTACTTTTTCGTAACTGGCAAGTTTGCGTTGAAACCGACTCAAGTCTTTTTCCAACAGTTCGTATATCTGCTTCATTTGCGTAAGCTCTTTCGGATCATTATAAGTAATTCTGTGAGAATCCGCATACTCTTTTAATGCTTCAAAATCGGGAACAATTAAAGCTGTAATAAACATTCTTCTATCTCCGATAATAATAAATTGGTCTATATACTTACTACCGAGAAAAAGATTTTCAATTGGTGTCGGAGCAATGTATTTTCCGGTTGTGGTTTTAAAAAGCGATTTTTTTCTATCGGTAATCATTAAAAATCCTTCGGAATCGAACACACCCACATCACCTGTATGCAACCAACCATCCTTTAATGTTTTTTCGGTTTCCTCAGGGTTTTTATAATACCCTTGCATTACATTAGGCCCATGTACAAGTATTTCACCATCGCTTGCAATTTTTACTTCCACGCCGGGCATAGTTTGCCCTACTGTTCCAAACTTATAATTATAAGGACGGTTAACCGCAATTACCGGAGAAGATTCCGTTAATCCGTAGCCTTCAAGAATAAGTATACCAACGGCTTCAAAAAATTCTCCTAATTCTCTTGCCAATGCCGCTCCGCCGGAAATAAAGAAACGAAGTCGGCCACCGGTCTTTTCTCTTATTTTGGAAAAGACCAATTTATCGGCAAGCGCATGTTTAATCTTTAACCCAACAGAAACACCTCGTTCGGTTTTTTTCTGTCTTTGATACTCAGTTCCAACATCCAAAGCCCAATTAAAAATCTTTTGTTTTTTCTCGGGCGAAGCATCAACTCCTTTTTTAATTTTGGAATAAATTCTTTCAAAAAGTCTGGGAACGGCAGTCATAACAGTCGGCTTAACTTCAATTAAATTTGAAGCGACTTTTTCAATGCTTTCGGCATAAGCAATTTGACCACCGCTGGATAGTGCAGTATAGTAACCGGCCATTCTTTCAAAAATATGGCATAACGGAAGGAAAGATAAAAAGAGATCATTTTTGTTTATATCAATAATTTCAAAAACCGCCATTACATTCGACATAATATTTTTATGTGTAAGCATCACACCTTTCGGCTCGCCGGTTGTACCGGAGGTATAAATTATCGTACATAAATCGTTCTCTCGCGAAAGCTCAATATTATCGGCAAAATGAGTCGGGTTCTCTTTAGCAAACTCTTTCCCCATTTCCTGAACAGTTTTTAAGAGATAAACATTTTTATCTTTATGTTCAGTAACATCAACTTCGTTCATCACAATAATAACGCGCAGTGTTTTAAGACTATCCAATATTTTTAATACTTTATTCATATGAAATTGATTCGAAACAATAACACCGACAGATTCCGAGTTATTTAAAATAAACTTTATTGTTTCAGCAGTTGAGATAGGATAAATCGGAACATCAACGGCACCAAGCCCGAGAATAGCCATATCGGAGTATACCCATTCGGGTCGGTTTTCCCCGATAATTGCAACTTTGTCGCCACGTTTAACTCCCAAAGACGCCAATCCGTTTGCCAACGCATCTGTTTCTTCTTTAAAAGCAGCATACGATATATCTTCAAATTTACCTTTTACTTTTCTTTTAAAAATTCCATGTTCGCTCTTGGGGCCGAATTCTTCCGTAAGATGCTTATATAATTCCGGAATTGTTTTAAACTCCTTAAGTGCTGACATATTTCTCTCCATTTATTATGAATTATAATTTATACTTTAATAAAAATATTTTTTCTGTACAACAGCCACATCAAAAAAAGCCACAGAAGAATATAGGAAACAGCAAATAAAAGTGATGCATTAATCGGGGAAGCAACGGATAGAAACAAATTGTAAATATATCCTTTAAGCGAAATTTCGGACCCATCCGCACGGGTAAATTTAATAAGATACATCAAGCGTGCCATTAAACCGGAAAGAACAAAAACCGCAATTGCATTTGTTCCGTAAATATGAAACGGTTTTATCCACCATGTTTTTTTCTTGACATCAACCAACCAATAACAGAATGCCAAAAATTGGAGAGCCATTCCCCCCGTATAAACCACGTATGAGCTTGTCCATAAACTTTTATTTATCGGGAAAACCAA
>CAZTYP010000093.1:0-8509 GCA_964617555.1 uncultured Melioribacteraceae bacterium
TAAAGTAAAAGGAAATAAAAAATCATCAACAAAAGATAGAATTGCCGTTATATATGCCGTGGGCGAAATTACCGGGAACAAAGGCAGCGATACAGAAATAGGGGTTGATAATATTGTAAAAGCAATCCGTAAAGCCCGCAACAAAAAAAGCGTTAAAGCAATAGTAATGCGTGTTAATTCTCCCGGCGGAAGTGCTTTGGTTTCCGATTTAATTTGGAAAGAAGTTGAATTGGCAAAAAAAGAAAAGCCGTTTGTTGTTTCTTTTGGAAAATATGCCGCATCCGGCGGATATTATATTTCCTGCGGTGCGGATAAAATTTTCAGTGAGCCTACTACGCTTACAGGTTCTATCGGTGTGTTTGCTCTTATTCCGAATATGCAAAAGTTTTTTAACAACAAATTAGGAATCTACTTTGACGGCGTAAAAACCGGTAAGTATTCCGATTTCGTAAATAGTTTTCGTCCTTTAACGGCAAATGAAAAATCCATTTTACAAGAACAAGTAAATACTGTATATAAAACTTTTGCTGGAAATGTCGCTTCGGGAAGAAAAATGAAATTTGATGATGTTGATAAAATAGGACAGGGCCGAATTTGGAGCGGATTACAAGGGAAAGAGATTGGACTTGTTGATGAAATCGGCGGGTTGAATTCGGCAATAGAAGAAGCAAAAACCCTCGCCGGCATTGAAGAATATCGTTTGATTGAATATCCCGAAGTAAAAGACCCGATAGAAGAAATAGTTGAAAATATAGGTAAGGATTTATCCGCAAAAATATTTTCTTCTGGGATGGATGATGTTTTCGGCATTTATTCAAAAGCATTACAAATGGTTAAATCAAAAAGGGTTCAAGCACGCTTGCCTTTTGAAATAGAAATTAATTAAAAATTTAGAGGAAAATTATATGAATAATCTTATTGCGGTTGGCGTTAACAAAACAGAAAAAATTTGGGCCGGTCATTTCGGACAAGCTCCGTATTATTATATCTATAATGCTTCCGGCGAATTAATTGATAAAAGAATTAACCCACACGGTGCCGGCCACGGGCATAACCACGACGAGAATCAACCGGTTTTAATTAAGGAAATTCTACATGATTGCAAGACCTTCATAGGTAAACGAATGGGGGAAGGAAGTAAATTAAAGCTTGCGGAAAAACTTGGAATAGAAACAATACTTACGGATATTAAAGAACCCGCAGAAGCCGTAAATAAATTTTTAAACAACGAACTATAAGATAAATAAATGAGGTTATTAATTATTTATGCCGATAAATTCGGTTTTAAAACTTCCCAAAAAGGATTGGAAAATGCCGAAACAATAAACGAAGAAGCCGTTTTTACCAATGCTGTTGTGGGTTTTATTCACTTTGAACAAAAAGACGAGGAAAATATTTCCGCAATAGAAACAAAAATGATAAAACAATTAAAATGGGCGGCACGAAAAAACGAAACGGATAATATTGTTCTGCATTCCTTTGCTCATCTTTCCGACAGCAAAGGTTCACCGGAATTAACAAAAAAACTTTTTAACAGTGCCGAAGAACGATTGAAAAACTCGGGGTATAATGTAAGTCAAACTCCTTTCGGGTATTTTCTAGATTTGGATTTGCAAGCTCCCGGACATTCTTTTGCCCGTTTATTTAAAGAGTTTTAATCCTTCAATAAAATAAGAAAGGGGAAATATACCGGCACAATATATTTCCCCATATCGGAGTACGTATTTAATTAGCATTTGCTAATTAAAACTTATACGTCATAATACATTCCAAATTCGAACGGATGCGGTTGCAACGCAAGCGGGGTAATCTCTTTTTCGAATTTGTAATCTATCCACGTTCTAATTACGTCTTCTGTAAATACATCTCCTTTAATCAAATATTCGTGGTCTTCTTCCAAGGCTCGCAAGGCATCGCTTAAAGATTCAGGCGTTGAAGGAACAAAAGCCAATTCTTCGGGAGACATATCGTAAATATCTTTATCAAGCGGTTCGCCAGGATCTATTCTGTTCATAATTCCGTCAAGCCCCGCCATCATCACGGCGGCAAAAGCAAGATATGGATTTGCCGAAGGGTCGGGACATCTGAATTCAATTCTTTTTGCTTTTGGATTGCTTGAATACATCGGTATACGGACTGCGGCACTTCTGTTGCTTTGGGAGTATGCCAAACGCACCGGTGCTTCGAACCCCGGCACTAATCTTTTATACGAATTTGTTGTCGGGTTTGTAAAAGCAAGTAACGAATGGGCGTGTTTCAGAATCCCACCTATAAAATAAAGTCCTTCGTCACTTAAACCCGCATATCCTCCTCCGGCAAAAATATTTTTATTCTTTTTCCAAAGAGATGTGTTTATGTGCATACCACTGCCGTTATCTCCGGCAATAGGTTTGGGCATATACGTAACTGTTTTCCCAAAAGCTTTTGCAACATTTTTTGCTACATATTTAAACATTAAAAGTTGGTCGGCAGATTTTATCATGCTTTCAAATCTCATATCAATTTCGCATTGACCGCCGCTAGCAACTTCATGATGCTGCGCTTCAACTCTTATTCCCATATCTTGCAATTTAAGAACCATTTCATTACGCAAATCGTTCAAAGCATCTGTAGGTGGAACAGGGAAATAGCCTTCCTTGTAACGGGGTCTGTAACCTAAGTTAGGGCCCAGCTCGGTACCGGTATTCCAACGTCCTTCTTCGGAATCCACGGCATAAAAAGCGCTGTTCGGAGTAGAATCGAAACGGACATCATCAAAAACAAAAAACTCCGCTTCGGGCCCAAAATAAACCGTGTCCGCTATTCCGGTGGATTTAAGATAAGCTTGGGCTTTTTGTGCAATGTTTCGCGGGCAACGGGAATATTGTTCTTTGGTTGCAGGTTCGTGAATATCACAGATTAAACTGATTGTAGGTTCTTTAACAAACGGATCAACAAACATCGTATCGGGATCGGGAATAATAAGCATATCACTTTCGTTAATGTTTTTCCAACCACGAATGGAGGAACCGTCAAAACCAAAACCGTCAACAAAAGAATCCGCATCAAATTCGGAAACGGGAACGGTAAAGTGTTGCCATTGCCCCGGAAAATCCATGAACTTAAAATCAATAAATTTAATCTTATTTTTTTTCACAAAGTCTAAAACTTTGTCAACACTTGTTTTGGTCTTTACTTCGGCCATTCTTTACTCCTCTGTATTGATATTGATTTTTGTTGTTTCTTTTATTGTGGAAAGTACAAATCTTGAATGCGTTCGTTTAACGCCTTTCCAAGATTGAATTTTACCAAGCAGTTGTTCCAGCGCTTTAGAATCTTTTACAACGGCTTTCATTACATGCGAGCCTTCACCAAGCACGGCATAGCATTCGAGTATTTCGTCTGTTTCCCGAACATGTTTTGCAAATGATTCGTAATGTTTGGAAGATTCCATGTGGATTGTAATAAATATCATTATATCCATTCCGAATTTTTTCAAATCCAGCTTTGTGTAGTAACCGGTTATTATTCCTTTTTCTTCCAACTTGTTTAATCGTTCGCTCAAAGAAGGGAGGGAAAGCCCAACCGCATCGGCAAGAACATTACGTTTTGTCCTTCCCGCCTCTTGAAGTATATCAAGAATTTTTACATCAATTTTATCTAGCATTGTCTTATAATATAAGGTTGTTTATAAATTATAGCTCAAAATATAAGGTAATTTTACAAAATAGACAAATATTTTTTTGTTAAATTAAATTGTTTGTATAATTTTGCAGCATTCCGAAAGAAAAAGTTGTGTAAATTATTTCAACCGAAAAGATATTAAGGGAACCACACAACGGAATAATACGCTTTCTTTTTTTTAATAAGAGAAAACATATTCACTTTGGTCGGGTAATTATTTTTTGTTTATCATGTTACGTTTGTTTTTTTTGAAGGGGAATTTATTTAAAAGTGTTAATCTATTCCCTTCACTCAAATTTAACTATTTATATTTACATAAAAAGGGAATTCAAGTAAAATAAAAATCAAATCTAAATTTCCACGGCTTTTAAAAGCCAATGGTCAATTGTGATTTTCATAAAATTGATATTAATTGGTTTGGCAATGTAATCGTCAAGGCCGGCGGCAAGACATTTTTCGCGGTCTTTCATGCTGGAGTGGGCGGTAACGGCAATAATAGGAACTTTGCTTGCCGGAGGGGATAATGCCCTAATTTTTTTTGTTGCTTCCAATCCGTTCATTTCAGGCATTTCAACATCCATTAGAACCAAACTGTAGCGATTTGTTTTTACGGCTTCAATTGCATCGTAACCGTTGGAAACGGCATCAACGTAATAACCATTCTCTTTCAATAAGCGCAACTCAACTTTCTGGCTTATGGGGTTGTCTTCAACCAGTAAGATTCGTTTTACGTCGGAGGGTTCTTCTTCCGTAAAATCGGAAGAATTGATTATCTCTTCTTGTTCTGTTTCGGAAATCTGTTTTTCCGGTTTTGTTTCTTCCTCATTTGTTTTAACTTCCGGTTTTGTTTCTTTTTCTATTACTCTCGTAATTTCGGATTCCTCTTTTTTATGAAATTCTTCTACCGCTTTAGAGCTAAGCTCGGCATCAATCAATTTCATGGTGGTTGTAAATTCTACGATTGTTCCAACCTTTTCTTTGCTCCTTAAAACAATTTCACCGTTCATTAACTTTACCAACTCTTTGCTAATCATTAAGCCGAGACCGCTACCATCTTTTTGATTCCACTTTTTCTGTTTTACTTGCGTATAGGGTTTAAACAAAAGTTGAAGTTTTTCTTTTGGAATTCCAATACCGGTATCTTTAACCGTGGTTTTTATTATACAAGTTAGTTCTCCTTTTTTCTCAACATCCAAACGAATTTCGATTGAACCGGATTCCGTATATTTAAAAGAATTACTTAAAATATTTATAAGCACCTGTCTGTAACGAACGGCATCCCCTATAAGGCGCTCGGGGATATCATCCGATATAACCGTTGAAACTTTTAAATTTGTTTTCCCTCCGGCCGGAATTGTAATTGATTTTGCTTTTTCAACTTCTTTCCGAATATTAAACTCGGCTTCATTAAGTTCCATTCTGCCGGCTTCCAATTTGGAAATATCCAAAATGTTATTAATAATTTCCAAGAGGGAATCTGCGGAAACCCTTGCGTTATGGGCAAAATCTTGTAATTCCTCTTCGCTTTCAAAAAGATTTTGCTCAATCAACGTTAAAAATCCCACAATTGAATTAATCGGAGTTTTTATTTCATGAGTCATATTTGCCAAATATTGGCTTTTAACGTTTTTTGTGTAAATTGCTTTATTAACTTGCGATTCCGTAACTTTTTCTTTTGCTTTTAACTCTTCAAGTTCTTTTAAAAGTTCCTCGTAATTTTTTTTATCTTCACTGTTCTTGGAAAAAACTCCTTCAAAATACTCCATCTTTCCGCTTTTGTCATTCACAACTCTTACATCAATCAATGCGGATATTTTATTATTATCTTTTGTAATTAGGGAAATAGGATAATTTTTTAATTTCCCCTTTTTTGTAAGTTTAAAAATAAAACTATCCCATTCCTCTTGGTTCGCAACAATGTTCTCTTTTAAATTAAGCTGTTCTACATCGGTTTTACTTAAATAACCAAGCATCTTTGCAAACGCTAAATTTAGATAAAGAAATCCGCCGTTATTATTACCAAAAACAATGGGACAAGAAGAAAAATCAATAAAATCTTTAAATGAATTTAAATTGTTTTCGTTGAAACTGTTTTTATGTATTTTAAAAGGGCTTTTCATGTTTTTTATTTATTAGCCGTGTGTTTGTTTAAATTTTATTTATTCTAACCACATAAAAAAACGATGGTACAAAATTTACAAAAAAAAAGATAAAAACAAGTGTATAACCTTTTACATAATATAGATAAAGCCTTTTTCGTGTTTTTTAATCAAACTTTATCAAATCCTTTTTTCGATAAATTTTTTCCGTTTATTACCGATGTAAAAAACTGGTATATCGCATTTATAATTTTGTGGCTTATTGCAATTTTTAAAGGAGGCAGAATCGGGAAAATTTCCGCTGTGGGAATAATTTTTGTGATAATTACCTCCGATCAAATCAGCAGCCATATTTTAAAACCTTTATTCGAAAGAATTCGTCCTTGTAATTTTTTACAAAATGTTCATCTGCTTGTAGCTTGTAGCAAATCATATTCTATGCCATCTTCACACGCAACAAATAATTTTGCGGCGGCGGTATTTTTTAGCCGCTTGTTTCCGAAATTTAGAATCCCTTTTTTTGTTGTTGCAACTCTTATTGCTCTTTCCAGAGTAATAGTCGGAGTGCATTATTTTTCGGATATTTTAGCGGGAGCATTACTCGGCAGCCTTATCGGGTATCTTTTTTCTCTGGCAGCTGTCAAATTTGATTATTATATTGAAAACAAAAGAAAAAAGATACGGTGAAATTATGTACACAAAATTAGAAATTGCAAAAAATTGGCTCCCCAGATATACGGGGACAAAAATCGATGATTTCGGGGATTATCTGTTAATTACAAATTTTCACAATTATGTTGAAAAATTTGCAGAAAAATTTAATTGCGATATAAAGGGGGAAGGACGCCCCATGCAAACGGCAACCAATAATAACGGTTTATCAATTGTTAATTTCGGGATAGGTTCTGCAAATGCGGCAACCATAATGGATTTACTTATTGCAAAAAAACCAAAAGGGGTATTGTTTTTAGGTAAATGCGGCGGATTAAAAAAAAGTACCGACCTCGGACATTTTATTTTACCTACGGCAGCAATACGAGGTGAAGGAACCGGAAAAGATTACATGCCTCCGGAAGTACCGGCTTTACCCTCTTTTAAATTGCATAAATTTGTTTCTTCAAAAATTGTTGAAAAAAAGATGGAATACAGAACCGGTGTTATTTATACAACCAACCGACGACTTTGGGAACATGATGCAGAATTTAAAACATATTTACGACGTCTTGGTGCAATAGGTATAGACATGGAAACAGCCACCATCTTTATTGTGGGTTATGCAAATCAAATTGCACGTGGTGCCCTTCTTCTTGTTTCGGATTTGCCAATGGTTCCCGAAGGGGTAAAAACGGAAGATTCCGATAAAGCGGTTACTCAAAAATTTGTTGATTTACATCTTGAAATAGGTATTGAAGCAATGACCGATGTGGGAACAAAGGGAGAAAAAATAAAACACTTTACTTTTGAATAAATTAAAACCGGAAAAACGATGTTTACAAAAAAAAATATTATTATCAATCTGTTTATTATCTTTTTTTCTGCAAATTTTTCTTTTGCACAACTAACCCAAACCGAAGCAAATGCAACAATAGAAAATTTCTTTTCTCTTTGTAAAAAAGGGGATTTTCATAATTCCGCAAAACTTCTTATTTACTTCGGACAAGATAAAGTAAGATTATATAAAGATTTTTTTAATCCCGATAACCCTGATGAATTTAAAGAAGTTAAAAGAATTTGCAAAAAAGTTAATGCAACTCTTCTTATCAGCGATTCTTACACAATAGGAAAACTCAGAAAATTAAAATTTAACGGCGAAACGGTTCAAGGGGTTAATGTGTTGTTCAAAAGCGGGAAACAAAAAATACGGAAAAGGATTTTATTAAAAAAAATAAACGATAAAACGGGAATTTTGGATTACAGTTAATCTCTAACATTGCTTATATGCCTATTTGTTTTAATACATTTAGGCGTTTTATATTTAAATGTTAAAAATTTTTTAATTATAAAAAGTCTTTTATTTAGCAGTAATTATTACCGCCGATTGCTTTACAATTTTACCTTTTTTAATGAAATTATCCTGCATGTTGTGCCAAATAATCTATCCCGTTTTGAACAATTTCCCATTGTTCTTCTTTATTGTCATAAGAAATTAATCCTTCATTAATCATATTATCTTTTTCAACATTTATCATTTCAATCCAGAGTTTTTCAAAACCGTTTGTTCCTTTTTCGTGATCTCCTGCTTTAAATTTTTTAGCCATCTCCTTTTCAATAAATCCTACAATGTCTACCGGCTTTGCTGTCCCGCCTAAATAAATTAATGCTTTCAAAATAGGAACTCTGTATTGCTCGTTTGGTGTAAAATCCATATCGGATAAATCAAGCTGAGTTAAATCGTTTTCCGTTTTGTCCGAGAACTCAACGGATGTTTTTCCCCCTTCGAGAAGAGAAAGAAAAGAACGATGGCATTCATCTAATTTTTCATAACCTTTTTCAATCGGCAAAATTCGGTTTATTATTTTTTGTGCTTCTGTAATAGAACCATTTAAAATCTCTTCCGAACTTTTTTGTTTTAATTGCTGCAAATAATCTTTTATTTTGGAATTTATCGATAAAATTAAAGATTCTAATTCTTTGCCGTTTAATTCTCCCTTCTTTTTATTTTCCATTTGTAACCTCACACTAATTTTTTATTATACATCTTGATATTTATTCGAATCAAAAGTTATGCCGAAACGTTTTATCTTTTT
>CAZTYP010000094.1:0-4884 GCA_964617555.1 uncultured Melioribacteraceae bacterium
GCAAAAGGTAAAAAGGACAGATATGTTATGCTTTCGGAAAACGTATTAAAACTACTTCGGGAATATTACAAAACATATAAACCGAAACATTATATTATAGAAGGGCAAAACGGTGGAAAGTACAGTCCCAAAAGTGTTCAATCCGTTTTTAAAAGATCATTAAAAAAAGCCGGAATAAAAAAGAAAGCTACGGTTCATACGCTACGCCATAGTTTTGCTACTCACTTGTTAGACGAAGGAACGGACATCCGCTACATACAAGAGTTATTAGGACACAAGAGACTTGAGACAACACAAATTTATACTCACGTTTCTTCCTATTCAATTAACAAAATTAAAAGTCCGGCAGATAAACTTAAAATTTAATAATCTAATTATGCAGCAAAAAATAAAATACAATTTTAACGATTCATTCGGTTTCTTAATAGTTAAAGCCGGCAGATTGGTTGAAAACCGTTTGCGATTAAATTTTGAAAGTGAAAATATTTCCATAACGCCGCAACAATGGTCTGTATTAACATATCTTTGGAACGAAGACGGAATATCACAACAAAAACTTGCGAATGTTTTTTCAAAAGACAAAACCAGCATGACGCGTTTGTTAAATAATATGGAAAAAAATAATTTTATAATTCGTAAAGCGGGAACAAAAGATAAAAGAAATAAGAATATTTTCCTCACCGAAAAATCTAAACAACTGAAAGACAATAGTATAAGAATTGCACAAGAAACACTATCTGAAATTCTTGATGGAATTGAAACTGTGGACATAAAAGTCAGCAAACGTGTTCTGAAAGAAGTTTGCTTAAACATAGAAAGATTGTAAAATTTTTCTATAATCTGTATAGTTCAAAATAAAAGACAACAAATCCGCTTATTCTAAAAAAAGATAAACCTCAAAACAATATTTCCCAAGAGTTAGAAATAGAAATTTTAAAAAGTTCGTTTACGGCATAAAAACCTAATATGTTAAAATGGCAAGAAAGTTGATATGTAGAAATATTAACAATTATAAGTTGCCATGAAAAACAATATAGACAATAACACACCAATCTATCCGATAAGAACAGCGGCTAAACTTCTCGGAATATCAATACCCACATTACGTAAATATGAAAATGAAGGATTGATTATTCCTCACAAATCCGAAGGTAATCAAAGAATTTATTCAGAATCCGATTTGGAAAGAATCCGTTGTGTAAGACGTGCAATAAACGATTCCAAAATAAGCATTAACGGAATCAGAACAATTTACTCACTTATTCCGTGTTGGGAAGTTGTAAAATGTTCGGAAGAAGATAGAGCTGTGTGTAATGCGTTTCAAAGTCACGAAAGACCTTGCTGGACGTTCAATCACCCAAGTACAACTTGTGAGAACCGTGATTGCAGAGAGTGCGAGGTTTACACAAATTATTCGGAGTGCGGTAAAGTAAAAGATTTAATTAAGAAAATATCGGGATTATATTAATGAGTTCACTATCACGTAGAAGGTTCTTAAAAATTACCGGAGCAACATTCGGATCGGCTGTTGCTATTTCGTCACTTGATTCGGTAGTAAAAGGTGCAAAAAAAGTAGAAGAAAAATCCACGGGAAAATCGGCTAAAGGTATTCAAAAAATTCCAACTTTTTGTGATATCTGTTTTTGGAAATGCGGAGCCGTTGCTTACGTAAAAGACGGAAAATTATGGAAGATTACCGGAAACCCTGAAGATCCGCTAAGTAAAGGACGTTTATGCCCGCGTGGAACCGGCGGAATAGGTGCTCACTTCGATGATAACAGATTGAAAGCTCCATTACTACGTAAAGGTAAAAGGGGAGAAGAAAAATTTGTAAAAGTTACCTGGGACGAAGCATTTGATTTTATTGCAAAAAAAATGAAAAAAATAAAAGCCGAATACGGTCCCGAATCTATGACACTGTTTAGTCATGGAATAGGTGGAGCTTTTTTAAAGCATTTAATGAAAGCTTACGGAACACCTAATATTACGGCTCCTTCGTTTGCACAATGCCGCGGACCAAGAGAAATTGGTTTTGAACTAAGCTATGGCGATGTAATTGGTTCGCCGGAAAGAACGGATATTAAAAATACTAAATGCCTTGTCTTAATCGGTTCGCATCTTGGCGAAAATATGCACAACACACAAGTTCAAGAATTTGCCGAAGCCGTACAAAAAGGAGCTTCGATAATAACAGTTGACCCGAGATTTTCTGTTGCGGCAAGTAAAGCAAAATATTATTTACCGATTAAACCCGGAACCGACATTGCATTGTTACTTGCTTGGATGAACGTAATTGTAAATGAAAAACTTTACGATGAAAAGTTTATTGATAAATATGCTTTCGGGTTCGAGCAATTTAAATATGAAATTTCTCAATACACACCGGAGTGGGCTTACATTCAAACAACAATTGATCCGGATTTAATTAGAGAATCAGCGAGAGAAATGGCAAGGTATAAACCTGCAACAATTATTCACCCGGACAGACACACATCATGGTATGGCGATGACACACAACGTAGCAGAGCAATTGCACTTCTTAATGCATTAATGGGAAATTGGGGAAAGAAAGGCGGGTTTTATAATCCGTACAATGTAAGTATTCCAAAATATCCTTATCCGCCGTATCCGAAACCGGAAAAAGGAGCTGCGGATAATCCACATCATAAATATCCATTTGCAGAAGGAGAAAAACTTTCCACCGGTTTACGTGATGCAACGTTAACGGAAAATCCTTACCCGATTAAAGGATGGTTTGTTTATGCAACTAATTTAACTCAATCATTACCGAATACACAAGAAACTATAGATGCAATTCAAAAATTAGATTTAATGGTTGTTGTTGATGTTGTTCCAAGTGAAATAGCCGGCTGGGCAGATGTTGTTTTACCGGAATCTGTTTATTTGGAAAGATATGATGATCTAAATACGGCATTGTTTAGACAAAGTTTTGTTTCGCTAAGGCAACCGGTTGTTGATTCGCCGGATGATCAAAAACCAAATTGGTGGATTGCAAAGCAATTAGGTAAAAAGTTAGGTCTGGAAAAATATTTTCCATGGAAAGATGTTGAAGAATATTTAGATACAAGATTAAAGAAAGCCGGATTAAGTTTAAGTGAATTAAAGAAAAAAGGAGTTATTAAAGGAGAAAAAGAATCAATATATCTTGGAGAAAATGAAGAACCGGAATTTTACACACCAAGTGGCAAAATTGAATTTTATTCACCGCAATTAAAAGAAGCAGGATTTGATCCCGTTCCAAAGTTTCATAAACCCGAAGAACCTCCTGCCGGTTATTTTAGACTTCTATTTGGAAGAGCACCAATCCATTCATTCAGTAAAACACAATCAAATAAATATTTATCGGATTTAATGAGCGAAAATGAAGTGTGGGTTAATGCGGATGTTGCAAAACGTTATGAAATAAAAAATGGTGAGTACATTAAACTTAAAAACCAAGACGGAGTAATAAGCAATAAAGTGAAAGTAAAAGTTACGGAAAGAATTAGAACCGATTGTGTTTATATGGTTCACGGTTTCGGTCAAAGATCGAAAATGTACAGAAAGACTTTCAACAAAGGGGCAAGCGATTCTCAGTTAATTACAAAATATAAAACGGATCCGATTATGGGTGGAACCGGTATGAATGTGAATTTTGTAACATTCGAGTGGGAGGCATAAAATGGCAAGATACGGAATGGTTATAGATACAACAAAATGTGTGGGTTGCCAAGATTGTGTAATTGCCTGCCAAACCGAAAACAACGTACCGGAAGGCTTTTGCAGAGATTGGATTAAAACCGAAGCAATGGGAACTTTTCCAACAATAGAGTTGGAAATAAGAACAGAAAGATGTAATCACTGTACAGATGCACCATGTGTTTCTTGCTGTCCTACCGGGGCAAGTCATTTTCATGAAGTTGGTGGTGTTGTGCTTGTAGATCATGATCATTGCATTGGTTGCAAAGCATGTATCGGTTCATGTCCTTACGATGCAAGATATGTTCATCCGGAAGGTTATGTTGATAAATGTACTTTTTGTATTCACAGAGTAGAAGACGGATTAGACCCGGCATGTGTTTCCGTTTGTCCAACGCACTGTATGACTTTTGGTGATTTTGATGATCCGAATAGTAAAGTAAATAAACTTTTACAGTCAAGAAAACATCATTCATTAATGCCGGAAGCCGGAACAAGTCCGAATATTTTTTATTTAATTTAAGAATAATAAAGCAATGCTGGATAACATACATATTTACGAATTATCGATGAATATAGGCGAAAAGATTTGGAAGCTTGTAAATGGTTGGGACTATTTTGCCAAAGAAACTATCGGGAAACAATTAGTACAATCTACAGATTCTGTTGCGTGTAACTTAAATGGAAGTTATAAAATTAAAAACGAATCCGGAGCTAAAGAAAGGGCATACTTTACAATTACCTACTTGAATGAAACAAAAACATTAATTACAAAAGCAGCACAGAGAAAACTAATAAACGAAAAAGAATACAACAATATTTCTACGGAAATTAATGTAATAAGTTTTTTGCTAAATAAGCACATGAATTCAGCAAAACAAAATAAAACACAAACGAATAATAATGAAATAATTGAGTTAAAAGAATATAACAGGATTATTTATGAACGAAATAACCACAACCAGGCATAATCATTTAATTGACCCTACACTACATATTTGGGGTTGGGAAATTCCGGTATATCTTTTCCTTGGCGGAATGGTTGCAGGAATGATGATAATTTCCGGTTACTTTTTATTTAAAGGAAGACACAAAGAAGAACATTGTTCATGCTACTATTTGCCTTATATGAGTTTGGTTTTACTTTCTCTTGGTATGTTTACACTGTTTTTGGATTTAGAACAT
>CAZTYP010000095.1:0-3160 GCA_964617555.1 uncultured Melioribacteraceae bacterium
TACAAACATATCATTTACCAAGCCCGTTTTTCTTAGAATAATACCTAATATGATTAGAATGAAGATTGGTAAGACGATATTTACTGTAAATAAAATTATATCGAGCATATTAAACGTGTTTTGATTTCGATATTAAATATAGTCAGAATTCAGGTAGAAAATTATTAAAGTGTATAGATGAATTGTTTTTAATTGAAAACCGAAAGGAAAAAACCGGCAGCATAAGCTTAGTGCAATACTGCCGGTACATGGCAAAATGAAAGTCAAGATATAACTAAAAAACTAAATTAAAAGCTCCTTTAATTACAATTTCAGTAGTATCGTTAAATTCATCGCCATTTAAAATTTCGGTAAATCCGTTATTGGATCTTCCTACTTTTACTTGTATTTTTTCAAAGGTATAAAATTCATTTTGCGATGATTTTTTTGTTAGAATAAAATGATTATTTTCTATTTCTACAATTGCGTCGGTTGGGAGTGCAAGTGCATTTTCTTCGTTGACCAAGATTTCCGCTTGAATATACATTCCTGGTATAAAGTTTGATTTTTCCTTTTCACTTTTTAAATGTCCGTGTACATTAATTGTTCTGTCATTAACATTTACCGATTTACCTACAAGGAAAACTTCGGCTTTATACGGACGATTTTTATTATCCGGTAAAGAAAATATTATTGTTTGACCTTTTTTAATTTTATTAATATCCTTTTCAAATACTTTCAATTCCAAATGAATATGCTCTGTACTGACAATTTCAACGGCTACGCTGTTCGGATCTAAATATTGACCTTTTGTAATATTAACCTTAGCAATGTTTCCGGAAATCGGACTTATAACCGGTATGCTGCTCTTAATATTCGAATATTCGATATGTTCCGGTAGTAAATTTATTAAACGCAATTCTTTTGCTAGAGCTTCCATTTCAGTCAATGTAGTTAAATAATCGGTTTCCGCTCTAAGATATTTTTTCTTTGATGTTATGTTATCCTTAAGTAAAATTTTTTGTCTTTCCCATTCGGATTTTAAGTAATTTAACTTTGCCTTAGCTGTTAAATACTTTTGTTGCATTTCAATGTAGTTCGGATTTTGTAGTACAAAAAGAATATCTCCTTTTCTAATCTTTTTACCTTCCAAAAGATTGACACTTTTTACCGTTCCAC
This sequence comes from uncultured Melioribacteraceae bacterium, assembly GCA_964617555.1. Lineage (GTDB taxonomy): Bacteria > Bacteroidota > Ignavibacteria > Ignavibacteriales > Melioribacteraceae > 1-14-2-50-31-20. Next base: position 1,159 of record CAZTYP010000095.1, read on the forward strand.
CGAAAAAAACACTTACAGAAACTTTGTATTGCGGGGGTACATCAAGCATTCCGGACACTTGGATTTTTTCGGAAAAAGTTTTTTTAGATATTTTGCCAAGTTTCATTCCTGACGCATTAAATTGTTCTTTTGTAATCTTAATCAAATTGTTTGTGTCTTCGGGGACATTTACATCGATATTGTGCCCGTTAGACGGATTCTTTCCGCATGAAAAAACAAATAATGTAATCAAAACGATACTAAAAATAATTTTGCTGAATTTCATTTTATTGTCCTTGTAATTCATTTAATACTAAATAATCTAATTCCAAAACGATTTGATTGTATTTGTGCAAGCTTTCCAAATAATTCATTTCAATTGTTATGGAATTACGTAGTAACTGAAAATATTGAAAAAAATCAATCTCACCGCTAGCGAAGGATTTATTTGCATTTTTAACTATTTGATTCGATAGTAACTTACCGTTTGATTTATAATAATCCACTGAAGTTTTGTAAGCATTTAATTCGTAAGTCAAAGAATTGATTTTGGAATTCAATTTTAATTTATGGCTATCGTATTTTAATTCGGCAATTTTTTTATTGATTTGCGTAGCCTGGATTTGTGCACTTTTGCCGAAAAATAAGATCGGTAAAGATACTCCGATTTCAAAACCGTAGTATGTTTTGGAATTAACTGCATTATTGCTACCTTTGAAAAACCCAAGATTTATATCGGGTAACAAATCGTTTTTAGCTATTGCAACTTTTTTCTCCACAATGCCTTTCAATTTCGCATAGTAAGAAAGTCCTACATTTCCATTTAAGGAAGGTAAAGAGGGAATAAGTTTCCGTAATTCGTTTTCAGATACATAAAATTTCATATTCGTTTGCAGTAACGATTTCATTTTTTCGTACGCAGCTTTAATTTTTTCTTTTGTTTGTAAAAGCTTAATTTCAATTTCATTTTTATTCATCAATGTAGTTAATTTTTCCAACCGATTGGTTTCACCTAATTCGTAACGCAGGTTAGCTGCTTCGGTAAGTTTTGAAAGAAGACTATCTAAGTAGTTATATTTTTTCACAATATTGTTAAGGTAAACAATTTTGTAATAGACTTGAGAAACCTCTTTAGCCAAAAGAGTTTTCATTACCAACACCTTTTGTTTTTGTGCATCCGAAATTTTATTCAATAGTTTGTATTTAGCAAAGTAATAAGTGGGAAATTTCAAAGTTTGGTTAATGCCTAGAACCGTTAAGGGCTCGTTGTTTTCGCCTAAATTACTTTCGTCGTAATTATAGTAAAAATCCGTTTTGGGAAAATCGAAAGTAGTTCCAATTTCATATTCCGTTTTTTTTGCCGTTAAGTTTGAAACTTTGAAATCTTTATTATTTTCAAAAGCAATTTTAAGAGCTTTTTGCAATGTTAAGTTAATTGTTCTTGTTTTTTTTTCACTCACCTGTCCAAAAATAAAAGTCGGGAAAAGCAATAAAGATAACCACAAAAATGTTTTGGGATTTAATTTTGGGAAAGTGAATTTCTTATCGAAATAGCAATAAAGTACCGGCAGTACAATCATTGTTAATAAAGTAGCGGAGATTAACCCTCCGATTACAACGGTAGCTAACGGTCTTTGAACTTCGGCACCGGCCGATGTTGAAACGGCCATAGGTAAAAATCCTAGTGCTGCGGCTCCTGCGGTTAAAAGTACAGGGCGAAGTCTATCTTTTGTTCCCATAATAATTCTCTCTCTTATATCCGAAACACCTTCATTTTTTAATTCTTTGAAATGTTCGATTAATACGATACCGTTTAACACGGCGATTCCGAAAAGAGCTATAAAACCGACACCAGCGGAAATACTGAAGGGAAGTCCGCGAATAAACAATAATAAAACACCTCCAACGGCAGCGAAAGGAATAGCGCTGAAAATCATTAAAGCGTCTTTAAATGAACCAAATGCAAAGTGTAACATTACGAAAATAAGAAACAGAGAAATAGGTACGGCAATCATCAATCTTG
>CAZTYP010000096.1:0-34906 GCA_964617555.1 uncultured Melioribacteraceae bacterium
CCACTCTATTGCAGCTCAAGGCGGTATTAATGCTGCAAAAAATTATCAAAACGACGGTGATTCGGTTTTCAGGCTGTTTTACGATACAATTAAAGGCGGAGATTTTCGCTCCAGAGAAGCAAACACGTATAGGCTTGCCGAAGTTAGTAACAATATTATTGATCAGTGTGTTGCTCAGGGTGTTCCTTTTGCAAGAGAATACGGAGGCACGCTTGCAAACCGTTCCTTTGGCGGGGCCCAGGTTTCCAGAACGTTTTATGCGCGTGGTGAAACCGGACAACAACTGTTGCTGGGGGCTTACAGTTCGCTAAACAGACAAATTAAACTCGGCAATGTTAAAATATATCATCGTAGAGAAATGTTGGATTTGGTGCTTGTTGATGGCGTTGCAAAAGGAATTACGGTTCGTAATTTGCTAACCGGCGAAATTGAAAGTTATGCTGCTCAAGCGGTTGTGTTGGCTACGGGCGGGTATATGAATGTTTATTTCCTTTCCACCAGTGCTATGAACAGTAATGCTACGGCGGCGTGGCGAGCACATAAAAAGGGTGCCGCTTTTGCCAATCCGTGCTATACTCAAATTCACCCCACGGCATTGCCTCAACACGGAGAAGGACAATCTAAACTTGTTTTGATGAGTGAAAGTTTACGTAACGACGGGCGTATTTGGGTGCCTAAAAAACCCGGCGATAACAGACCTCCGAATGAAATTCCGGAAGATGAAAGGGATTATTATTTGGAAAGAAGATATCCTTCGTTTGGTAATTTGGCTCCTCGCGATATTTCTTCCCGTAGTGCAAAATATGCTTGCGACGAGGGGAAAGGTATTGGCGGAGGACGTGCCGTTTATCTGGATTTTGCCGATGCAATTAAACGAATTGGCGAAGACGGTGTTCGCGATAAATACGGTAATTTGTTTGATATGTATCAAAATATAACAGGTGAAAACCCTTATAAAGTCCCAATGAAAATTTATCCGGCTCCGCACTATTCTATGGGCGGTTTGTGGGTTGATTATAATTTGATGAGTACCATACCCGGATTATTTGTTGCCGGCGAGGCAAACTTTTCCGACCATGGTGCCAACAGACTTGGTGCAAGTGCTCTGATGCAAGGATTGGCAGACGGTTATTTTATTATTCCTTATTCCATAGGAAATTATTTGGGAAGTGAAAAACCGGATAAAGTTGATATTGACAGAGTTGAGTTTAAAGAATCCAAAAAAGCTGTTGAAGATCAAATTAAAAAATTATTATCTATTAACGGTAAGCAAACAGTTGATGAAATTCACAGAAAACTTGGCGAATTATTAATAGATAAAGTCGGGATGTCTCGTAGCGAAGAAGGTCTGAAACAAGTAATTAAAGATATTAAAGCGTTACGCGAAGAATTTTGGACTGATGTAAAAGTTGTTGGCAAAGGAGATGATTTAAATCAAAACCTTGAAAGAGCCGGTAGAGTTGCCGATTTTCTTGAATTGGGTGAACTTATGGCCGTTGATGCTCTTAATAGGGATGAATCGTGTGGTGCTCACTTCCGCGAAGAACATCAAACAGAAGACGGCGAAGCCGTTCGCAATGACGAAGAATATGCTTACGTTGCCGCTTGGGAATTTGAAGAGGCGGGTAAATGGAAACTTCATAAGGAAGAATTGGAATTTGAATCTGTTAAATTAGCTACAAGGAGTTATAAATAATGGAAGAGAAAAAATTAAACTTAACCCTTAAAGTGTGGCGACAAGAATCAGCTAATTCAAAAGGATATTTTGAGGAGTTTAAAGTTACCGTTTCTCCACACGCTTCTGTTCTTGAAATGTTTGACGAATTAAATAACAGATTAGAGAAAGAAGGAAAAACTCCTATAGCTATAGAAAGTGATTGTCGCGAAGGTATTTGCGGTACTTGCGGTTTGGTTATTAACGGACATCCGCACGGAAATCAAAAACATGCTGCTACATGTCAAATACATATGCGAAATTTTAAAGACGGTGAAACAATATATATTGAGCCTTTCAGAGCCGCCGCATTTCCTATTATTCGAGATTTGATGGTAGACCGTTCGGGATTGGATACAATTCAACAAGCCGGAGGTTATGTGTCTTTCAATACAGGTAGCGCCCCTGATGCCAATAACATTCCTATACCAAAAAAAGTTGCGGATTTGGCTCTGGATGCTGCCGAATGTATAGGATGCGGTGCTTGTGTTGCCGCTTGTAAAAATTCTTCCGCAATGCTTTTTGTATCTGCAAAAGTTTCTCAATTTGCACTACTTCCGCAAGGACAAGCGGAACGATACGAACGTGTTCAGAAGATGATTATTGCTCACGACGAATCCGGATTCGGTAGTTGTACAAATACATATGCTTGCGAAGCCGAATGCCCTAAAGGAATTTCAATCAGCAACATTGCACGTATGAATCGCGATTATTTTATCTCAAACCTTAAATCGCAAGAAGTATAATCTATACTGAATAGAATAAATCTTAAAACCCCCGGCTCTTAAAATTGAGTCGGGGGTTTTGTTTATCTTTATATTTCATGTTTTAATAATTATTTGGCAATACAGTAGTATGACTATTAAAGAAAAAGCGGAAAAAGAAATTTTTTCGATAAGAAAAACCCTTATAAATATTGGGCTAAATTGTTCTGATATTGAGGAACGTCAGTATAATTACGAGTTTACGGTTACAAGTGGTAATGAAAAATTAAAAGTCCAAGTCTATTTCGGTAAAAAGGGAGTTAAAACAATTTTGCAAGGGAATAAAGAATCTTTGCTTTATAAAGAAGTGAACATTGCTGTTTCCGAACAGCAAATTATGAATTTTGCCGAGGGCAGTATTGAACCGGAAAAATACGTGGGAAGCGATGAATCGGGGAAAGGCGACGTTTTTGGTCCGCTTGTTGTTACCGCATTTTATACGGATAAAAAAACAGAACCCTTTCTTTTGCAAATGGGAGTGACCGACAGCAAATCTTTATCTGAAAAGCAAATAACTGAAATTGCAAAAAAGATAAGAGTAAATTTCCCGGAACAAATTGAAACAGTTATTTTGAATCCGGCAAAATATAATGAACTATACTCCAAGTTTAATAACTTGAACAATCTTCTTACTTGGGCACATTCAACGGCGGTTTCGGCCTTGTTAAAAAGATTTGAATGCAATGAAGTGATAGTGGATAAATTCAGTAACCAACAAATTAAAATTTCTCAAACTCTTTCCAATAAAAAAATAAATGTTTTGCAAACAACAAAAGGGGAAAGGTTTTTGGGTGTAGCTGCCGCATCAATAATTGCACGCGATACTTTTAACAAATGGTTCCAAAAAACAGAGCAACAATATTTCTTTTTGCCGAAGGGGGCATCCGCAGAGGTTGAAAAGACTATTGTTGCTTTTATTAATAAATTTTCCAAAAATGAATTACATCAAGTTGCAAAACTCCACTTTAAAACAGTGAAGAAGTTTTATTAAATTGTAATAACAATTTTTGAGGATATTATGGCTGGTAAAAAACAAATAAAAAGAATCGGTATTTTAACCGGAGGCGGTGATTGCCCCGGATTAAATGCAGTAATTCGTGGTGTAACAAAACCCGCATTGGATCACGGTTTAAAAGTTTTCGGAATTCTTGACGGATTTGAAGGATTGGTTACCGGAAAAGGAATAGAACTTTATGATAAAGATGTTTCGGGAATTCTTTCAAGAGGCGGGACAATTCTAGGCTCTTCCAACAAAGGCGACCCGTTTCATTGGCCGGAAGAGGCTAACAATAAAATAAAAATTACCGATAAGTCCAAAGAAGCAATGGATAATTATGAAATGTGGGGACTTGATGCCCTTATTGCCATTGGCGGAGACGGAACGATGAATATCGCCAAAAAATTATCCGAGCTTGGAATGAACGTTGTCGGCGTTCCCAAAACAATAGATAATGATTTGGAGGCAACCGATTTAACATTCGGGCACGATTCTGCCGTGTTTGTTGTTTCGGAGGCAATTGACAGATTACGAACAACAGCATCGGCTCATCATAGAGTGATGGTTATTGAAGCAATGGGACGTTATGCAGGTTGGATTGCGCTTAACGGCGGGCTTGCCGGGGGTGCCGATGTAATTCTTATCCCCGAAATCCCGTTTGAATGGGATGTTATTTACGAAAAAGTAAAACGTCGTTCCATGATGGGGAAAAAATACAGCATTGTTTGTGTTGCCGAAGGTGCAAAACCCAAAGGGGGTAAATTAATTGTTCAAAAAACAGATAAAAAACGAACCGACCCTCTTCGTCTTGGCGGCATTGCGGAAGTTGTTGCCGAAAACATTGAACAAAATACCGGCTTGGAAACCCGATATACAGTGTTGGGCCATTTGCAGCGGGGAGGAACTCCAACTCCTTTTGACAGAATCCTTTCTACCAAGTTTGGTACATTTGCCATTAATCTGGCTTATAAAGGTAAGTTTAATAGAATGGCTGCGTTAAAAGGGAATGAAGTCAAAAGTGTTACTATCGAAAGCGCAATTGCAAACCAAAAATTAGTTAAACGCGACGGACAATCTGTTCTCACCGCAAAAGCAGTTGGGGTTTGTTTCGGGTCTAAGGACTTATAAAAAAGATTTGCAAAAATCTTAAAATGTTTTTACTTTTGTGCTCGTTCTTTTTAGATGATATTGAAGCAAGGGGTCGTAGCTCAGTTTGGTTAGAGCGCCTGCCTGTCACGCAGGAGGTCGCGAGTTCGAGTCTCGTCGGCCCCGCAAGTTAAAGCCTTGTAACTAAATAAGTTACAAGGCTTTTTTGTTTTAAAGGAAGAAAAGGAAGTCTTACCATAACACTTTTGGGTTATTGTTGTTATATTTCGCCAACAACACATGGTCCTTTTTTCTTGAATTTTAATATTAATTCAGTACGAAAATTTCCCCCTTTTTACAGGATTAATGGTGTTTTTTTATTTGCAAAACAGTATTATGGATTGAATAATTTTATATGGGAATAAAAATGAAAAAACATAATTTATTGCTAATCCTATTTTTTGTGCTTGTTCTTTTTCTAACGTTGTCCGCACAAGATAATATAGTTAGTCAAGTGAAAGAACATTTGATAGAAAAGGATAATATCTTTGACGGACGCTATCCAGAATATACAGTTGATGGAATCTACAAGTACCGTAAAAAAGTAAATTGGTTCAGCGGTTTCATTGGTGGTGAACTATGGAATTTGTATGATATTACCAAAGACGAAGAACTAAAACAGAGAGCAATAAAACATGCAGAGTCTCTTATTCCTTTTGCTAATATTGACTACACTCACGATATGGGTTTTATCTTTTTCCCGACTTTGGTTAATGCTTACCAACATACTGGTAAAACAAAATATAAAGATGCTGCAATTACCGCTGCATATATGCTTGCAAAAAGATTCAATAAAAAAGGGAATTATATTAGAGCATGGGGAAAACTCGGCACAAAGAAAAAAGCGGGTTTAATGATTATAGATACCATGATGAATCTTGAACTGTTGTTTTGGGCGGCTAAAGAGACTGGTGATTATAATCTATACGATATTGCATATAAGCATGCAATTGTTTGTATGAATGAACATGTGCGGAAAGATTTTTCATCTTACCATGTTGTAGAGTTTAATCCTGATAACGGGGAAATTATTAAAAAGTTTACTCATCAAGGAGTTAAAGATGAATCGACTTGGGTACGTGGACAAGCATGGGGAATCTATGGGTTTGCTTTAGCGTATAAATATACCGGAGATAACAGATTTCTGAACGTTTCCCAAAAAATGGCGGATTATTTCATAAAACATTTACCGAATGATTTGGTTCCGTATTGGGATTTAACTCTTAACGGAGAAAACGTTCCTCGTGATGCATCGGCTGCGGCAATTGCGGCTTCCGGGTTGTATCTTATCAGCGAGCAACTAAAAAACATGAACGATGTATTAAGGTATCGAAAAACTGCGGATGAGATTTCTAAATCTTTGTTAAAGGGCTATACTTTCATGAACTCATATCGTGATAAGGAAGAGGGACTGTTAATTCATACGGTTTATAATTATAATAAAGGTTGGGGAGTTGATGAATCATACCCTTGTGGGGATTATTACTTTACAGAAGTCTTGAAGAAGTACTATTCGCAAAATAAAAATATTCCTATTGTCACCAAGAGGACGAGAATTCCATTCAATGATAATTGGTTCTACCTTGAGGATAATATAAAAGATATCAACAAGTTATATTTATCGGAAAAAGATTGGGTGAGTGTTACAATACCTCATACATGGAATAAGTTTGATGTTGTGGATAGTGAACCTGGTTATAGGAGAGATGGCAGTTGGTATCAAAAGAGATTTAATCTGTCGGTTATAGAAAAAAACAAATTATATAAACTTCATTTTGAAGGTTCTAACATAACTACAGAAGTTTACGTTAATGGACAAAAAGCAGGACAGCATATCGGCGGGTATGTAGGTTTTAGTATTGATATAACAGACCATATAAAAAACGGTGAAAATATTATTATGGTGAGAGTGGATAATTCCATTAATAAGGAAATAATTCCTTCCCAACTTTCCGACTTTTTTATTTACGGCGGAATTACAAGAGATGTGTGGCTGGACATTGTTCCGCGAACGAATATCAGTATGCTTCATATTTTAACTCCGATAGTAAATAGCAATACGGCTGAAACCGTATGTAAAGGAATAATTGAAAGTGATTTTAATAACGAGATAACTCTCAAATATGAATTGTTTTCACCTAACGGTGATATTGTTTTCACAGTAGAAGATAGGATTACTCTTAAAAAAGGGAGTAATAATTTTAAAATAAATCTTCCGAAAATTAACAATCCTGTTTTGTGGGATGTAGATTCTCCGAATTTATACAGTTTAAAATTATCACTTTTTGATAATGATGAATTAGTTGATTCATTATCCGAAAAATTTGGTTATCGCTGGTTTGAATTTAAGGAACACGGACCTTTTTATTTAAACGGCAGAAGACTTTTACTGAGAGGGACACATCGACATGAGGATTTTGCCGGTTTGGGAAATGCTCTTTCAAATGAAAGGCATCGAAAGGATATTGAAGAGATCAAAGAGATGGGAGCTAACTTTATCCGGCTTGCTCATTATCCTCAAGACCCAGAAATTTATAAAGCATGTGATGAACTGGGGATTTTAGTTTGGGACGAACTTCCTTGGTGTAGAGGTGGAGTTGGTGGTGCTGAATGGAAGAAGAACACTAAACGATTATTAAAGGAACAAATAAACCAGAATTACAATCATCCTTCTATAATAATGTGGTCGGTTGGGAATGAGGTTTATTGGCTACCGGAATTTGAGAACGGTGGGAATATTGATTCTTTGAGAAACTTTACAATTGAGTTAAATAATATTGCACATCAGCTTGATAAAGGACGTGTAACCTCTATCAGAAAATTTTATGAAGGTAGTGATATAGTTGATGTGTTTTCTCCATCTATTTGGTCGGGCTGGTATTCCGGTGTCTATAAAAGTTATCAGAAAGCAATTAACGATGCCATTAAAAAATATCCGAGATTTTTCCATGCAGAGTATGGTGGTAGTAGTCACATAGGTCGTCATACTGAAAATCCAATTACCGGTGATGGAATAATAAATCCGGATGAATGGAGTGAAGCTGTTAACCAGGTAAAGGTTAAGAACATTGCCCGCATTGGTGATTGGAGTGAGAGTTATATTGTAGATCTGTTTGACTGGCATTTAAAAGTTTCGGAGCAAAACGAAAATCTAACCGGTAATGCTCAATGGGCATTCCGTGATTTTGGAACTCCACTTAGACCGGAGAACGCAATCCCGTATGTTAATCAAAAAGGATTGCTCGATAGAGAAGGAACACACAAAGATGCTTATTATGTTTTCAAAAGTTATTGGAATGACAATGATAAGTTTTGCTATATTCAATCACACACTTGGCTAGAAAGAAGCGGTCCGAAAGGTCAGTCGAAAACAGTACGTGTGTATAGTAACTGTCCGGAAGTTGAACTTGTATTTAACAATAAAAAGATGGGCATTAAAAAGAAAGACATTACGAAATTCCCGGCGAGTGGACTGGTTTGGGACGTAAAATTTAACGAAGGAAAAAATGTAATAATTGCTAACGGTTTTAATGAGGATAAGAAGATAACTTCAGATACTGTAATTGTTAATTATTCTTTCGTGAAAAACGAAAAACCGGTAAGATTAAAACTATCTTCGGAAAGATTAAGAAACGGAAATTATCTTATTACAGCAATTGCAACGGATAAAAATGGTCATAGATGTACTGACTATAATGAACGAGTTTATTTTTCTGTTGAGGGTAAAGGTAAACTAATAGAGAATTATGGTGTGCCCGGTAAAAGTTCCATTATTGAAATGGCAAACGGTAAAGCCTCAATTGAGTTCAAGCCTGTTCCATTTGAGAAATCGATAATTGAAATAAGAAACCAAAGTTTCAAAGGTGAATACTTAGAGATTTCAATGTAGTATTTATAAGAGAAACATTCTAAGTTTTATCTTCTTAAAACATTTTAATTCTATTTGCTTTATTATAATTATATATGCCAACGATTTGAATATTGTGCTTGCCACAAATTAAAAAAAGCTAATAATCGTTTGAAGCATGCACGATATATTTGTAATCAGTTTATTTCTTAATTCTAACAGCTTTCGGGGCTTCCCATGTTTCCATTTTTTCTAAGTCGGGGGCATACACACGTAACATCAAAGCAAGCTCAAGGTCTTCTCTGTTTATGGGCAGCCAATTTTCTTTCGGCACTCCCTTTGGCTTTTTAGTGGCAATGTAGATATCAATCCCGCCTTTTTTATTCAGCTTCATTCCTGCGTTTTCGCCAACACTATATTTTTTGTATTTGTTCGGAATAAAAAAGCCCTTTGGTGCGTCATACAGAGTTGCTGACCAAAACGCTTTGGCAGGGGGTAATTCATCCTTCGACATGTGAACTACATAATCATGTAAAGCATTCATTGGGCTGCCGTCCTTTGTAGGTATTGGGAGATAAATAGCTTCTTTTGCCGGTTGTCCGATAGGACCAACAACCGAGGGTAACAACAGAGCTTCTAAATCTGTAACTGTTCCTTTGGGTTGGAATAATTTCTTAGCTATTTGTTTTGAGAAGACCGGATCATTGAATTTTGCAATCTCTTCATCTTTCACTTTCAATGAGATTTCTTTGAATTTCTTCCCGTCGATTTTAATAGCGGTTTTGGGGTCATATTTTTTCCCGGGAATAATGCCCAACGGTTTATATGCCGCCAATATCTCTTTGTCCAGTACAAAGTTGGGGTCAAATGTAGTGTGGTTAAACACAAACTGCATTACTTCAAGAAGGTTATTCCCAAACACATCAGCGTCGGTTTTTCCGTAAGGTGGAAAGTCCGCTTTATCCGGTTCAAGTTTGGGTTTACCAAGAAACTCGGATAGAGTCATTCCCTTTATTTCGTGGATTTGATTTACAATGCGTTTAAATCTTTTAGGCTCGTTAGCGTGCGGCATAACTCTGAGTATCATTGAAACAAAATCGCCGGTCATTTCAAAGGTCTCATCAATACCATCTATTTTTTCTCCATTATAATTTTCTGTTCGTTCGGTATAAAACAAAATTGTTTTCGGTTCATGAAAATCACCTTCAACAGTGGACATTGGAATATTTACATAATGGTCGTACCCCGTTACCATCATTGATACATATTTTGAATCAATTGAAGGCAGAACAAAAACAACAGGTTCTTTACGCAGATCTATCATTGCCAATTGATAAAGAACATCGTTATTCGGCCGTGAGATGAATTTTGCCGTATGGTCCAAAAGATTTACATTTTTTAATCCCTTGTTGTATCCACCTGTTGTAAATCCTTTTTCCGCAAAAGCCATTTTTTGATTTACATTGTACATTGCTACATATTGATAAGAACGTTTTACAATATTCTCAATTTGCGAATCAGATAAAATTGCAACTCCATTTTCATCCGTTTTGATTTTACCCCTATCACTTGAGCAACCAGTCAAAGAGATGATAAAGCCAAGAGTAATTAGTAATAATGCTTTCTTTATCATAATGCTTTCTCCTAAGTTTTATTATTTTAATTGCCGCTTATGAAGCGGCTTTTTTATTACATCTTTTCTCAATCGTTATCAGGCTGTCCACTGATTAAGTAAATTTAGGGAAAATTATTAAAAAAAACTTCAAAAGATTTGAGACGTTCAATTATTTCCCGGTTCTGAGATTAGATTTTTTTAATATATATTTTCTAATAAATTTATTAAAATTTAATCCTTTCTCCCCTGCCGAATAATGGTATTAAAGTTATGCCCCTCCATTATTAGATTAACTTCGTTATGAGATAAGGAGAGTTACCGTAATAATACTTAAGTTAGCAGAAAGCACAACATTTATAAATGGAATTATTAAAAAGTTGTTTATATTTATGCTTTGAAAATTGTATATATTGGAAATTTGAAGAAATTCTTAAGTGAAATAGAATCTTTTGTTAGTAAGAATAAAATTACATCCAAAACACTCGGTAGTGTAATTTCCCGTTTCGCCGAAATAGATTTCATTTCGATATTAGAGACATTACAAAATAAAAACACGCCATATTTTTATACGTTTCATGACAAAGATGAAATAATTTTTCTTGGATTTGAATCGATAAGCCATATCTCTGCTTGTGGGGAAGATCGGTTGGAATTAACGGAGAAGAAAGTTTCGGAATTGGCAGAAAATTTTTTAAGCAATTGGGATGAAGTAGGTTTAAAATCAGTTCCTCTTTTTTTGGGAGGTATGAAATTTTCCGGTAATAATTCCGATATGCTTTGGAAAGATTTTTCGGATTCCGATTGGTTTATTCCCAGGTTCCTTCTGCTTAAATATAAGAGGGAATATTTTTTGGTATATAATTTTTTTGGCCGAAAGTTAATTAACAACGAAATTAAATCCGATTTGAATCGTTTACAATCTGTTTTGGAATACGATAAAGATGAAAAAAGAACAGAAAGTAAAATAAGAATATTGTCAACGGAAAAAGATAAAAGTCTTTGGGTTAAAAACGTTAAAGAAGCATTAAACAAAATAGAAGCAGGCACAGTACAAAAAATAGTTTTATCCAGAGAATTAGATTTACAGTTGAAAAGTGATATAAGTATTGCGGAGATAATTGAAACTTTGGGTGAAAGATACCCGAAATGTTATGTGTTTGCTTTTAGTTTGGGGCGTTCGGTTTTCTTTGGAGCATCGCCGGAAAAATTGGCTAAAATTTCCAATGGAATAATTGAAGCCGATGCTCTGGCCGGTTCAATTCCAAGGGGTAAAACCGCTGCGGAAGATGATCTGTTGGCTGCCAGTCTTCTATCCAGCGGGAAAGATATTGCCGAACAACAAATAGTTGTTTCCTTTATCACTGAGTCATTCTCTCTTTTTTGTTCGGAAGTTTTTTTCGAAAAGAAGCCGGCTATTCGTAAATTACCTAACATACAACATCTATGGACTCCGATAAAAGGAAAGGTAAAGGAGGGTGAATCTGTCTTTTCCATTTTAAAGGAACTACATCCCACACCGGCAATATGCGGTGTGCCGTGGGAAAAAGCACGCAATGAAATTATTAAAATGGAACCACACAACAGAGGACTTTTCACAGGCATGATTGGGTGGTTTAACTTTTACAACGAAGGAGAGTTTGCCGTTGCAATCCGCTCGGCTTTATTAAAAGAGAAAATGATTTATGCATTTGCCGGATGCGGAATTGTAAAGGGCTCCGACCCCGAAATAGAGTTTGCTGAATCGGAATTAAAATTGAAACCGATAATATCATTGTTTGAAAGTATTAATTAATTTTTTAACTTAGCAATATATAATAAATCTACATTGGGACTATTTAGTTCGGGCTATTCTTATTTACATATTTAGAAAAATATAGTGAAATAAATTATGAGTAAGATGATTAACCACAATATTTTGTGGGCTGATTTGCTGGTAACGGCTTTAGAAACTTACGGAATCAAATACGCTTGTGTTTCCCCGGGGTCCCGTAACACACCGTTGGTTCTGGCTTTTCAAAAATCTAATAAAATTAAAACTTTTGTGCACGTGGACGAGCGCTCAAGCGGGTTTTTTGCTCTTGGATTAGTTTATCAAACTAAGTCTCCGGTAGTATTAATAACAACTTCCGGTACTGCCGTAGCCGAATTATATCCTGCGGTTATAGAAGCCTATTTTAAACATGCTCCTTTGCTTTTGTTTACTGCCGATAGACCGCAATCATTACATAATACAGGAGCCAATCAAACAATAAATCAAGTGAACATTTTTAAAAATCATGTTCGCGGATATTACGAAGCGGGAATGCCGAAAATTAATAAACCGCATCTATACGGGTTTTCCAAGAAAATAAACAACATTGTTGCCGAAAGTATTATTAAGAAAGGGCCTATCCACGTTAACTTTCCTTTTGCCGAACCGTTTGAACCTTCTGCCGGAACAGAAGAGGTTAGCGATACGTTTGCCGAAACAATGCATAAGGAATTTAGTCGTAATCTGTTACGTATAAATTATAAAAAGAAAAGAAATTACGATATTCAATATCTAATTGATTTGCTTAACAATTCCTCTAAGGTTATGATTATTTTAGGGAATTCCAAGTTTAAAGAAAGTATTTCCAACAACGTTATTAAATTGGCTGAAATTCTTAATGCACCTATATTTGCCGACGGCTTTTCAAATTTAAGGTACTTAAAATCAAAAAGTAAAAATGTTATTACAAATTTTGCTTCATTTCTAAAATCAAAAAAAATTAGAGAGATATTGGAACCTTCTGTTATATTGCAGTTTGGCGATACTCCCGTTTCAAAAGAATTGTTGCAATTTTTTAAAGAATCCAATGCACAAAAAATCTTAATTCATAGATTCGGGGAGATGAAAGACCCATCCAAAACCGCAAAAAAAGTTATTACGGCAAAAACCGATTGGATATGCAGAATATTAAACGAATCTGTTGATTCTATTCGCAGCGAAGAGCAAAACCAGTATTTGAATAAAGTTGCAAAAGTTGATGAAGCTGCCGGAATGATTAAAGATGTGTTTTTAGAAAGTGTCGCATTTCCATTCGAAGGGAAAATAATAAATGATGTGCTCTCTCTATTGCCGGAAGAAGCTAACGTAATGGTTTCCAATTCAATGCCGGCAAGGGATTTTGATTATTTTGCCGAGTATGATAAGCGAATAAAAGTCTTTAATAACAGAGGGGCAAGCGGTATTGACGGAATAATTTCCACTGCCGCCGGTGTTGCTGCTGAAAGCGATAAACCCTCCGTTCTGTTTATTGGCGATTTGGCCTTCTATCATGATATTTCCGGAATGCTTGCATTAAAAAAATATAATATCCCTTTGGTTATTATTCTTTTTAATAATGATGGCGGCGGTATTTTTGAAACTCTTCCCATTTCAAAAGAAAATAATGTTGAATTTGAAGAATATTTTAAAACCCCGATTAATATTGATTATAAAAGCATTGTAAAAGGATTTGACGGAAACTTTAAAACGGTTTCTACTCTTGCCGGTTTTACTAAAGAAGTTAAAAGTGCATTAAAGAAAAAAAAGTTTTCTGTTATTGAAATAAAAATAGATTCAAAAATATCTCAAAACGAAAGAGAGAAATTCTGGACTGTTCTTACCGCACAAGTTGAAGCCGAGCATGGAAATAAAGAAGAATGGTAAATCCATTAATGTAATTTCCCCGACCGATAAAATCCCATCGGGGAAAATTCCAATAATATTTTTACACGGATTTACCGGTTCGGCAGAAGACTGGTTGCCCTTTTTTGAAAAATTAAACAACAAGTATTTCCCCATTGCAATAGATTTACCGGGGCACGGTAAAACGGAATTGCCCAATTACATCAATCATTATATGGTAGGTTCATACGTTGATGTAATAAATACAGTCCTTGATCTTTTTAATATAAAAAAAACAATTTTGCTCGGTTATTCAATGGGAGGGCGTGTTGCTCTTTCTTTTACTGTTGCCTATCCTGAAAAAGTTATTGCATTAATCTTAGAAGGAGCAACGGCAGGGATTGAAAATGAAAAGGAACGAGAAACAAGAAAAAAAAACGATGCCGTACTTGTACAAAAACTTTTAACCTACGGAATTGATAAATTTATCAATTATTGGATGGACCTTCCTTTTTTCCGTTCGCTGAAATCTTTAAACAATAAAGAATATGATGAAATAATTGTTCGTAAAAAAACAAACTCATCCGAAAAACTTGCAAACTCATTACTTGGTTTCGGTACCGGACAAATGCCGCCGTTGTGGAATAAACTTGCTTCCATAAAAATTCCGGTTTTATTACTTGCCGGAAGTTTAGATACCAAGTTTGTAAGAATAAATAAAAAGATGAATAAATTTATTCATGATTCCACTTTAATGATAATAGAAGATTGCGGACATAATACCCACTTAGAAAACAAAGAGAAATTCATTATTTTAGTAAATAATTTTTTAAAAGAATTGGAATTAAAATGAAACATAATTGGCAAAAGGTTAAAGATTATACTGATATTACTTACGATAAAATGGACGGCATTGCAAGAATTGCTTTCAACCGTCCCGAAGTAAGAAATGCCTTTAGACCCGAAACGGTGCTTGAACTTCACGAAGCCCTTATTGATGCGAGAGAAGACAGCAAAATAGGTGTAATTTTATTAACCGGAAACGGACCTGCAAAAGACGGTAAATACGCTTTTTGCTCCGGTGGCGATCAAAAAATACGCGGCAATAAGGGATATGTAGGCAAAGATGGTGTCCAACGCCTTAATATACTTGATGTGCAAAAGTTAATACGCTCTATTCCCAAACCCGTTATAGCTCTTGTTGCCGGTTATGCAATAGGCGGTGGGCATGTATTGCACGTTATGTGCGATTTAACAATTGCCGCCGATAATGCAATCTTCGGGCAAACCGGCCCAAAAGTCGGCAGTTTCGACGGTGGCTACGGGGCTTCTTATCTTGCAAGAATGGTAGGTCAAAAACGAGCTCGCGAAATCTGGTATTTATGCCGCCAGTATAATGCCGAAGAAGCTTTCCAAATGGGAATGGTAAACAAAGTTGTACCCCTTAAACAACTTGAAGATGAAGGCGTTCAGTGGGCAAAGGAGATTTTACAAATGTCTCCTCTTGCAATAAGATTACTGAAATCCGCTTTTAATGCTGAGTTGGACGGACAAACCGGAATACAAGAACTTGCCGGAAATGCAACATTGCTCTATTATATGAGCGAAGAGGCGCAAGAAGGTAAAAACGCCTACATAGAAAAACGCAAACCGGATTTTTCAAAATTTCCGCGCGTACCTTAAGCGACAATTAACATGGCAGAAGAAAAGAAATTTTTGCAAGGGAAAGTAACAGCAATCTCTTTTGCACATTTTGTTCACGATGTTTATTCGTCTTTCCTTGCTCCTCTCCTTCCGCTCCTTGTGGAAAAATTTTCATTGTCCCTTTCTGCTGCCGGGTTTCTTTCGGTTGTGCAGCGTTTCCCTTCTTTACTAAATCCGTTTGTGGGTTTGCTTGCCGAACGGCTCCCGATTCGCTATATTCTTATCATGGCTCCGGCATTAACCGCAACGCTAATGAGCTTAATAGGTATAATGCCTCATATTACATTGATAATTCTGCTTTTAATAACTTCCGGAATCAGCGGCTCGTTTTTTCATGTACCCGCACCTATTATGATAAAAAGGGTTTCCGGTGACAGAATAGGAAAGGGAATGAGTTACTTTATGCTCGGTGGCGAAATTGCCAGAGGAGTAGGTCCTCTTTATGTTCTTGGCGGTATTTCTTTATGGGGCTTGGAAGGAACTTATAGATTATTACCTCTCGGATTGCTCTCTTCGGTTTCCCTTTTTTTTATGTTTAAAAACATTCCGATTGCCGATGAGTTAAAACGAAAAAAAAAGAAGACCGGTGCAATGAATGCTGTAAAAGAACAACTTCCGTTTTTTATTTCAATAGGAGGAATTATCCTTTTCACTTCGCTTGTAAAAAGGGCTTTAACTTCTTTTCTTCCTATTTACCTTACACATAACGGTTCTTCTTTATGGATGGCGGGAATTGCTTTATCTGTTGTGCAATTTTCCGGGGCTGCAGGAAATCTTTTTACCGGTACTCTTTCGGATAAAATAGGAAGAAGAAAAACTTTGCTTCTGATGTCGGGGCTTGCTCCGTTATTGCTTGTACTCTTTGTCTATACCGCCGATACCGTTTTTGCACTACCTTTGTTGGTTGTTATAGGTTTGGTAATGTTTGCAACAACTCCGGTTTTGCTTGCAGAAGTAAATACGATTAATTCCGAATATGCCGGATTAATTAACGGCATTTTTATGACATTAAATTTTGTATTGGGTGCGATAGCAATGTTACTTATCGGAATATTCGGTGATTATTTAGGATTAAAAACCACATATTTAATTACAGCTGCAATAAGTTTTTTTTCTCTTTTCTTTGTTTTTCGTTTGCCGCAAGAGTAATGGCAAAAAATCATCTGTATCTGTTGGTTGCCTTTGTTAATCTGTCCATTATTGCAATTCCTAAGCCCTCTTGCTTTATCGGTTCAACTAAAATCAAATCAATTTTACTGTTTTCCAAAGAATGAAGATGCAAAAATAAATTAGCGGCGGCTTCTCTTAAATCTCCTCTGAGAGAAAGAAATTTAATTTTGTCAAAATTAAATTCCGTTTTGTTCTTTTCTAAGAACAACCCTCCCAATCGTTTCCCCTCAATTTCTTTTTGTGTAACCTCGTTAATAAATTTAACGGGAATTTTAGGGGCGTAATGATGTAATAATTGTCCCGGAGCGTTTGGTTTATCGGGGTCAATTTCCTTTTCTTTCACGGAAGTACAAACTTCTTGCAATTGTTCAACGGAAATTCCACCGTGTCGTAATAATAAAATTTCATCTTTCGTTATTTCCACAATTGTAGATTCAACACCAACATCGCTTTTGCCTCCGTCCAAAATGATATTTACTTTTGCCCCGAGTTGTTTTTCTACATGTTCCGCTGTTGTTGGACTTAGGTACCCGAATTGGTTAGCACTCGGTGCCGCAATCGGAGTTTTACTTGCCTCTATCAATGCTTTTGCAATGGGATGCCTTGGCATGCGTACCGCAACGGTACTGTTTCCGGCGGTAACAATATCCGGAACCGTTTTGCTTTTCGGTAAAACCAAAGTCAACGGTCCCGGCCAAAATTTGTTAATCAATTTGTTGATTCGTTTATCTTCAATTTTTATAAGCTCTTTTAACATCTCTATAGATGAAACGTGCAATATTAAAGGGTTAAATGAGGGGCGTTGTTTTGCTTCGAAAATTTTGGCGACGGCTTTGGGGTTTAATCCGTCGGCCCCCAGTCCGTAAACTGTTTCCGTGGGGAAAGCTACAATTTCGCCCGCTGTTATTGCTTTTGCGGCTTCTTGAATGTTTTGTTTGTTACTTTTAAATATCATCTTTTAATCATGGGGAATATATTCAATAAATCCTTCTTCTTTAAGCGAATTATAATCGCGGTATATTTCAGTTGTTACTTTGTATGTATCGTAATATCCGGTAGAATAAATAATAAGTCCGCCGTGTTCCTTGTTTATTTTAATTGTAGCAATAAGTTTGTTTTTTGCAATTAAATCTTTGGATAATGAATTCTTTCTTTCGGGAATGTTTTCCAAAGCAAAAGCGACCCCTTTCATCGCATTCATATAAGCAAAATCAACTTTGCTTTTAAACTCTTTCCCTTCTTTCGCAGTTTGTCCTATCAATAAAACAGGAAACAATAAAATTATTATAAGTTTCATTTTCCCCTCCAAAAATTTATAAATGCATTACAAAATTATTCATTTTAACTTACCGTTCCAAAAAACGGGGTAATATTCTTTTTATGTTACACTATTATAATATCGGAATAATTGTGATTGTTTTTTTGATGATAAACGAAAAATTTTTATTTTGATAAAAACAATAGAGGAGTGCTTGATGATAAACGGAAAATCTTATTTGTTATTGTTAGTTTTCTTTTTAAGTAGTGTAATATACGGACAAACCGATTTAGAGCAACAACGTTACTATCGTTTTGTTTTATCGGATGGTTCTGTTGTTATTGCAACAGTTCTATTTGAAGATGATGGCGTGATTCAAATAAAATCTGTTGAGGGAAAAGAATCCCGTATTCGAAAATCCGAAATAAAAAAACAAAGCCCTATTGCCCTAGATGCCGTTAAAAAAATAAATGGCAATAATTCCATTAATGATTCATCGGCCGTCGTTTGTCTTGAGTTAACCGGAGGCTCGGAATTGTTGGGTAGAATTGTTGCTGAAGACAGCACAACTGTAACGATTAATCTTTTATCTCAAATACCAATTACGGTTAGAAAAGAGGATATTAAAGCAAGAGATGTTGAAAAAGGGAGTGTGGGAAAAAACGGTTTTTGGTTTGAAGATCCCAATTCAACCCGTCTTTTATTTGGCCCGACCGGAAAAGGATTAAAAAGAGGCGAAGGATATTTTGCCGTTTTAGAGGTTTTTTTCCCTATGGTAGCTGTCGGTGTAGCCGATTTTGTTACCCTTGCCGGAGGATTATCCCTTTTCCCCGGAATGTCTGACCAATTAATTTATTTTGCTCCAAAGGTTGCGGTATTTCAAAATGAAACGTTTGCAACTTCGGTGGGTGATTTCTTTCTCTTTATTCCCGATGAAAAGGAAGAAATAAATATTGTTTATGCGGTTTCAACCTATACTACGGATAGGTTTTCCGTTACCGGTAGTGTCGGGTATGAGCTTTATAGCGGGAAGCCTGGAGTAATGTTAGGTGGTGATGTAAGAATATCCAGATATGCAAAATTTATTTCTGAAAATTGGTTTTTCAAAGATAGTAATTTAAATTTTGCTTCACTCGGAATACGGTTTATGGGAAAACACCTTGCAGCTGATTTTGCATTAATTATCCCAATTACAACCGGAGAAGGAAAATATATACCGTGGGTAGGGTTTGCTTATAACTTTTAATTTAAATTAATTTCAACTTAGAGGGTGTTTAATGAGTAAATATATTTACGTTCTGTTATTATCCTTCTTCTTTTTTTCTAACGAGGTTGCTCAGAATATAAAATATTATCAATTTGTTTTTGCAGATTCATCTAAAATAATCGGCGAAATTGTTTATGAAGATGATAACGTAATTCAAATAAAAAATCTTGCCGGAAGCGAAATAAGAGTGAATAAAAAATCAGTAACAAGCATAAAAGAAGTAGTTGTTGAAATAGCTAAAGACTCCCAAAATTCTACAATGTTGCTAGGAAACGAAATTGATTTAATTTCACACCACGAAGCCGATAGTATTAAAAATTCTTTTTACAAAGATAAAACGGAAAACAGATTATTCCTTACTCCCACTGCCCGTAATTTAAAAAAGGGAAGTGGTAATGTGGGAGTTCACGAACTTTTTTTGCCGTATGTTTCGGTAGGGATAATTGATAGAATTTCCGTTAGTGTTTCGATGTATATATTTCCACACTTAGTAAACGGTGTGTTTTTCTTTTCGAGCCAGGTAAATTTATATTCGGATAATTATACCAGTGTGGCGGTAGGAGGATTTATTGCCGATGCGTTGGGCGGAGGTTGGGGAAATCCTTATTTATACGGTGTTACTTCCGTAGGAGAGGATAGAGGGTTTGTAAATTTGGGAATTGGAGTTGCCCCAAACAGCAAGAATCTTTTTTTTACTGTAGGCGGTGAATATAGGCTTTCTGCGGGGGGTAAAATTATTACCGATAATTTTTTCCTTTCAACAGGAGAAGGATTGGGCTCTATAGGAGTCCGTACAATTGGGAAAAATGTTTCTTTTGATTTCGGTTTGATATTCGGAGTTAATTTTTATTCTGAAAAATTTTTCTTCCCTTTTGTGGGCATAGCTTATAATTTTTAATTAGGAAATATGATGTTAAAACAAAATATTTTTATGATATTATTTATACTAATTTTCACAAATGTTTCCGGACAAAAAAATAACGGGAATTTAGTTTATAATGAATTTATCTTTAGTGATTCTTCAAAAATTACGGGCACAATTATTTTTGAAAATAACAACGTAATTCAAATAAAAAAGAAAACCGGAGACGAAATACGGGTAAATAAACGTTTTATTATAAGTCGCAAAATAATTACTCCGGATAAGGTTAGAACAGATACTCTAATGCATAAACCTGAAGTTTCTCAAGATCCTTCAGTTTGTAAATTATTTTTAACACCAACGGCGCGTAACCTTAAAGCGGGTAAAGGGTATGTTGCATTAAACGAACTGATTATGCCTAATGCCGCTATAGGATTGACAGATTGGCTTTCCGTAAGCGGATATGTTTTCCTTTTACCGATAAACCAAGCATATTTTTTCTTTTCAGTTCAGGGTAAAATTTACGAGAACAATTTTTCGTCCGTTGCACTTGGCGGTGTAATGCGTATGGATTTAATAAATTTTCAAAACAATTACGAATTATACGGAATTTACACCCTTTATAATTCCAAACTAATGTTAAATATTGGTGGGGGGATTGACTTTGTAACAAAAAATATACTTTTTACTTTTGGGGGCGAAGTTGATATTAATGGAAAAAATAAATTGATTACCGATAATTGGTTTATGGGCAACGGCGAATTTATTTTATTTTTTGGCGGAAAATCTTACGGAAAAAACTTTTCAGCTTCACTCGGTATAATGTCTTTATATATGTT
Organism: uncultured Melioribacteraceae bacterium; assembly: GCA_964617555.1. Lineage (GTDB taxonomy): Bacteria > Bacteroidota > Ignavibacteria > Ignavibacteriales > Melioribacteraceae > 1-14-2-50-31-20. The sequence goes on from CAZTYP010000096.1 coordinate 20,815, forward strand.
AACAAAAGAATCACTTGAAACTTCTGAAAAAGTTGAATGCGAAGGTATTGGTCCTTGGATTAGTTTTACATTTTATTTCTAAAGTTGCTTATACAATCCTGCTTTCCAATTGTAATAAAAATACCCTTTTGTTATATTGCCTACAATAAAATTAAAAGGTAATAAATGAAGCCTAAGATTAACGGAATAATAACATTAGCACTCTTTTTTTTACCGATATTTCTTACGGCAAAGATAACAAAAGGTCCTTATTTAACACTTCCGGAAACAACTTCAATGACAATTATGTGGGAATGTGATACCAATAATCCGGTAGAATTTATTTATTGGCAAAAAGACAAAACCCCAAAGAAACAAATTGTTAATTCTTTTGATAACCATGATAGTCTTTTCCTTTATAGAGTTCGGTTGAACGGATTGAATGTTGACCAAAAATATTATTATTCGATAATAGCTTATAAAGATACAAGCAGTTCATACTTCCAAACTAATCCTCCGAAAGGAAAGCCCTTTACATTTGCGTCCATAGGGGATTCGAGAAGTAATCATGATATCTTTAACGCAATAGCCGACGGTGTAAGCAAATTATCTCCTCGTTTAATAATAAGCATGGGAGACCTTGTAAAAAAAGGAGAAAATTTTGATGATTGGGGTCCGCATTTTTTCAATCCCGCAAAAAATGTTATTGATCATATACCTCATATTTCTACATTAGGAGACCACGAAACACTCACGAATTACAACGGTTACAGTTTTTATTATTATTTTCGCAACGGTGTAAATGTAGATAAAATGTGGTTTTCTTATGATGTTGGAGATGTACATTTTATTAGTCTTGACTACAGAGGAGTAAACAATAAGGAAATGATTGATTGGTTCAAGAACGATGTAAAACAATCGGATGCAAAATGGAAGATTGTTTACCTTCATCGGCCTACATATAACCTTGGAGGGCATCGTTCCAATTGGGGCGGTGAAAAATGGGCACAATTATACAGAGAAAATAAAATTGACGTTGTTTTTGCTGGACATTCTCATATTTACGAGAGATTTTATCCGATGAGACCTTCTACCGAAAAGGATGCATGGCCTGTAACTTTTATTACAACCGGAGGTGCCGGTGCCGGACTTTATGATGCGGTGCAAAACGAATGTGCCGCGGTATCAAAATCGGTTAATCATTACAATTTAATATCAATTTCCGGCGACACTTTAAAATTCAAATCTTATCAACTTGACGGAAATTTTTTGGATGATTTCAAAATTGTAAAATCAAACGGTAAATATTCCGCTGAATATTTAAGTTTGGTTAAACCGCAAGATGTAATGGATATTTATATGAAGTTTGCTAATAAATTAGTTCTCTCTTTTAATTCAATTCCAACAACAGAAAACCCAAGCCGGCAAACGATAAAATTTTATGGAGATAATCTACCAGCTAATGTCCCTTTTAAATTGATGCTTTCAGATAAATCGAGTGAGCATTACAGAATTGAACCGTTAGAAGGTGTATTAAAAAAAGGAGAGACATTTAGTGGAACAATAGTTGTTTATGCAAAAGATAAACTAAAACAAAAACAAGGTTACTTTGACCCACCGCTTTCTTTTAATGTTGTTTATACATATAACGGGAAAAAATATACGGTTTATGGTGCACAAGTAGAAATACTTCAAAATGTTAACTAGAGGAAAACAAAATATGTTTTTTAATAATGATACGAATATTGGTCAGATAAGAAAAACAGTATCTAAAATAATTTTAATACTATTATTGTTTGGTATAAGTTTAGAGGTTTATGCAAAAACCGGAAAAAATGATATTTCGGATACTGAAATGCGTAAATCGCCCTATCTCCTTTACGAAGGGATAAATACGGAATATTTGATAATGTGGCAATTAAACACTACTCGTAAATCATTATTAAAGTGGGGAAAAGATACAACTTATACGGAAGGTAATGTTGAAACCACTGAATTTGGTAATGACCATCAACATAAATATTTATTTACCAATTTAACCCCGGGCACAAAATATTATTATGATGTAATTGTGAATAATGTTGAATACAAAGGAAATTTTAATTCCGCTCCTGCAGATAGTACTGAATCTGTTAAATTTGTTGCTTACGGTGATTCCCGCTCATATCCTGAACGACACGATAAAGTTGCCAAGCAGATATTGAATTTGTTTGCTTCCGAACCCGAATACCAAAGTATTGTTGCCTTTGTAGGAGATGTTGCCAAACGAGGAACGGAAGCATATTGGACAAGTGATTTTTTTAATCCGGAGTATAAAAATATAAAAAAAATGCTTGGTAGTGCAGGTTACCAAATAGCCATAGGTAATCATGAAGACGATGGAAAAATTTTAAATAAATATTATCCCTACAATTTTGTAAAAAACAATTATTGGGCTTTTGATTACGGACCGGTACGGTTTATAATGTTAGACCAATATTTATCATCCTACGATTCCGGTTCAGAGCAACTTACTTGGTTTGAAAACGAATTAAAGAAAACCGAAAAAAAGTGGAAAGTGGTTGTAATGCATAAAGTTGGTTACTCTGCGGGATATCATGGCTCTGACCAAAAAACCATAGAAACAATTTTACCTTTATGTGAAAAATATGGTGTGCGCCTTATGTTCGGAGGGCATAATCATCTTTATGCAAGAGCTGTTGTTAACGGTGTTTATTGTATTACAACCGGAGGGGCAACATCAATCGAAAAAGAAGAATATGCCGATACCAATGCCCCGTATATAGAAAAAACAGCTCACGAAAATCATTTCTGTAAAATAGATATTCAAAAGGATAAATTGTTTTTTGAGGCTGTAGATATTTCGGGTAATGTTCTGGATAATTTTATAATTTCATTAAACGAAACAATTTTCGGGTTAAATACCGAAGCATTGGGTCCGGGCAAAATTGAGAAAACACCTGATAGTGCTTCTTATCATTCAGGTACGGAAGTTTTGCTTAAAGCCGTTCCGGATTCCGGTTGTGTGTTTGACGGTTGGAGCGGTGATTTAAATGGAATAACCAATCCGGTAAAAATTATTATTGATAAAAATAAAAATATTAAAGCCCGCTTTCATAATCCCGCTAAGGGAATAATAGATTCAAAAGTAAGTAGCGGCAGTGACGATGCCGAAGAAAGAATAAGTAACGGAAAAGTTTATCTTAACAGTACGGATTTGGAATTGGTTGTTGAATCTTCGGAACAATTGGTAGGGATGAGATTCAACAATATTTTAATACCGCAAGGAACAACAATTACAAATGCTTATATTCAGTTTACGACTGATGAAATAAAGACGGGTGATTGTTCTTTAACATTCAAAGCAGAGGCAAACGATAACCCCGCAACATTTACAAGTGCTCAAAAAAACATATCCACCCGACCTACAACCACAGCATCCGTAAATTGGACACCTTCCGATTGGCAGATTGTAGGAGAATCCGGGAATAAGCAACGTACCCCCGAATTAAAAAAAATTATTCAGGAAATTGTAAATCGTTCAGGGTGGAGTTCCGGCAATAGTATCGTAATAATTGTTTCGGGAAAAGGGACAAGAACAGCTGAGTCTTACGACGGTTCTTCAAGTGATGCCCCTAAATTGCATATTGAATATTCAAATGTTTCTGCAATTAATAGGAAAAAAAAAGAGACGATTCCTAAAAAATATTATTTGTCGCAAAACTATCCCAACCCTTTTAACCCTACAACCGTTATAAATTATGGAATTCCCGAAAGCGGAATGGTAAGTATAAAAATTTATAATGTTTTGGGTCAAGAGATAAAAACGTTATTAAATAAATTTGAAAGTGCAGGAAATCATCAAATAAATTTTTGTGCAAAAAATTTACCTTCCGGAGTCTATATATATTCAGTTCGATTCAACAATTCGGTTTTATCTAAAAAAATGTTGTTATCAAAATAAAATTATAAATAAATGAAAATATTTATTATTACGGTTTTATTAACAATTAATTTATTTGCCGGAAACCCGATAACCATCTCTACATTTAATTCCGTAAGTGTTTATTGGTCTCCCGAAGAAGGGGCTGATAGTTTATCCGTTTTTATAAAATTTAAAGAAAAAGGAACAAACAAATGGCATAACGGTTATCCGATGCGATATAATCCCATTGTTGATACGGATGAAGATTTGGCTGATTATCGCGGCAGTATAGTAAATCTTAAGTCGAACACCCTTTACGAAATTGAATTGACATTGGAAGGTAGTTCCGTTAAAGATACAATTACAGCCAAAACCTGGAGAGAAGAATTTCCTATTGCCGAAACGGTTTATCTTACCGATAGGGAAATTCAATATACGGTTTACAATTCCGGCACTCCTGATGGATATATTCTTATTGAAGGAAGCGGGAAAACGATAGATGTTAAAAATAAATTTAAATATTGTATAAATGTTTACGGTAATTATGTAATAATAAGAGGTCTTAAATTAATAAACGCACAAAAATGCGGAATAAATTTGAATAATGTTCACGATGTTATAATAGAGAATTGTGATATCAGCGGTTGGGGCGAAGAAGACAAAAATAGCGGGTTCGGGAAAAATTATCAATCGGGAATTTATTCCGAATCGCCGGAACTGAAAAGAATAATTGTCCAACGTTGCAGAATTCACCATCCGCGCTGGGGTGCCAACAGTTGGGCGGAATTAAACGCTTCGGGTAAAAGTAAGCATCCGTCCGGTCCGCAAGCAATTTCCTTTTTTAACAGTGCGGGTAATCATGTAATCAGATATAACGAATTTTATACAGATTACGATCATACGTTTAACGATATAATCGGATATGGTTCCAACGGCAGTTACTACGGCTTTCCCGGAGCAGATTCCGATATATACGGTAATTATTTTTCTCATTGTTATGATGATGGAATTGAAGCCGAGGGTGGGAACAGAAATACAAGAATTTGGGGGAATTATATAGAAAATGTTTTTCAAGCAATAGGAAATGCACCCACGTCAATAGGTCCTTTATATATATGGAAAAACGTATCAGGCAAAGCATATTCAAAACCGCAAAGTAAATATGGCGAATATGCGGCGTTTATAAAAATGGGATATGCAAAAAGCAGAAATTGGATGACCGGACATATGTACATTTTTAATAATACTATTCTGCAACCCGGCGGCAAAGGTACCGGTGGGTTGGGTACTTCGCGCAACGGTGCGAGTAACAGAATTATTCAGCATTGCCTAACACGTAATAATATTTTTCATGTACGGGATAAAAACAATTCCATTGCCGTACGGAACGGAAATGTTGATAATGATTATGATTACGATTTGTGTAGCGGCGGATACCCCGAAGGTTACGAAATTCATGGAATAAAAGATGTGCCTACATATATTAACGAAGCAACTTTCGATTCGGTTCATATGACGGCAAACTTTTTTTTAAAAGAGAATACATCGGGATATGATGCAGGAGAAATAATACCGAACTTTTCAGATAATTATCAAGGTAATGCTCCGGATATGGGGGCATTTGAAAGCGGTACCGCTCCTTTGGAATATGGTGTAAACGCATATTTAGTTACATCTGCGGATGAAAATAATTTAGCGAATTTAACAACCCCCGATAAATATTATTTGTTCCAAAATTACCCTAATCCGTTTAACTCTACAACAATATTACATTTTATTATTCCCAATCCGGATTATGTGAAAGTTACTGTTTATGATATTTCCGGTAAAATAATTACAACACTTGTTAACGATTTTTATAAAAAGGGAGGTTATGATTTGTTTTGGAATGCAAAAGACGACAGAAATAATTCAGTTTCCAGTGGTGTATATTTTGCTGAATTGGAAACCCAAAATTTTTCCCGAAGTATTAAAATGTTACTTATTAAATAAATTTTTCAACATACAACAATATTAACTATAATCCCTTTTTAACGCCGTAAACGGCACCTATAATAATTCCTATTGTTAAAGGGATATTTTTCATGAGCATATTTTTCAGTTCATCTATTTTATTGTTATACAGCTCAATTCTATCGGCAAATATTTTGTGAAAATTCATCCAACCTAAATCATAATTACTGTTTGCATAAAAATAGAAAACAATTGCAACAACTATTCCGATAACCAAAAGAACTTTGGATATTTTGATACCGAAAAATGCCGTCAAAAATCCGATAAGAAAACCGGATAAAACAGAAATAACAATAAATTTAATTTCTTCTAACGACATAATGTGCCTACCATTTTATATGGAAGATTTAGAATATAACTTTTTTATTAAATAAGGGAATTACTATCGTAACATAATGAAATTACAAATAAAAATCTAAAAGGAAGGTAGTGCAAACTTAAATTAAAAAAAGGAAATTTATTGATAAAAAAAATCCCGACTTAGAATTTAAATCGGGATTTGATTGATAAGATATTACTTAACTAACTCGATGATATTATTATCATCCATTAATTTTATTTTACTCCCATCATCTGCAACAGAATATATTTTATACGAATCTTCAATTTCAGGGAACAGGTCACTTGTTCCTGTTGCAGCTTGTGTTAAACTTCCTAAAGCTGAACCGATTAAAGAACCATCGTCAACCGATTTTGCCATATTGAATTTTGATTTTTCCCATTGATAAAATCCGTCAAAATTTTCGCCATCACCTTTAATTACCAAATCGGTATTAGCATTTGATAATACTAAATTTTCACCATCAAAGGTTACTTCCCAATTTGCCGTATATGTAATTTTATATTCATTTACTTTAATTCCGGGAAATTCTTTCTTCCAATCCAATAATTTATCGGCTATTGTTCCTTCTGCCACCCAAATATTTAATTTAACTGTTTTGGTAAGGAAATCGAAATTTGCGGAGATTTTTTCATATTTGGATTTAAGCTGATTTTCTCCGTCCACCGTATATTGATCAACTCCCCAATCGCCTATAAATTTTGCAGTAATTTTCGAATATTCATCCGTATCTTTTATCATATACTTGTTTGTTGATGAACAATTACTCAATAATATTGCCATAAATAGCAATACAATGATTTTTAGTGATGTTTTCATTTTATCTCCGTTTTTTATAATTAAGCGGAGAAATTTTCTCCGCCATTTAATATTCTATTTGAGTAAGAGCATCTTCTTTGTTTGAATAAAATTACCGGCTTGTAATCTATAGATATAAGCTCCTGTTGATAACTTAGAAGCATCAAAATTCACTTTGTAGTTACCTGCACTTTGCATTTCATTCACTAATTCGGCAACCTCTTCTCCAAGTATATTATAGATACTTAAAGTTACCATCTCCTGTTTTGGTAAAGCATAACTAATCACGGTTGACGGATTAAACGGATTAGGGTAGTTTTGATTTAATGCGTATTCTGTAGGTAATTTCGCTTCATTTTCCTCAACATCCACTGTCCCGTAGATAATCTCAACGTTATCAATACCAACTAAATCACCGTCATTACCAACGTATTGCCATGCAAGCATAACATTCGAATTATTTTTATAGGCGCTTAAATCAATAAAAATCTCTCTCCAAGCCCATCCGGAGCTATCAACTTCTGCTTCCCAAAGTTTACTCCAACTGTTTCCTCCGTCGGTAGAGATGTTTAATTTCATTGTAGCATTGGTAAGATAATCCGTACCATAGCCGGCATAGAAATTCAATTTAATCTGTTCATCCGGAAATGTAAGAACCGGTGTTCTTAACCATTCATCTTGATTTTCCGCAACCCAAGGACAAAGAGCCGAATACAAACTAGTAGGATCAACATTAGTAAAGGAATTATTATCAGGATTACCTTGCATCCATGTATTATTAGTATTTAATATTGTAACCGACCAACCGTTTGGAGGGAATTCGGTTCCGTCAAAATTTTCCGCAAGAATTACACCTCCCGGTTCTTCGCCGCCATTTTCATTTTTAATTATAATTTTGCGGGAATTACCGGCATTTGTTTGGCAATAATATTCGCCGTAATCTTCAAAAACTCCAGGAGTATTTCCAACACTGTAGATTGTATAAGTCTCCGAGGTTGCACCGTCAATTGCACTATCGTTTTTATACCATTGAAAAGTAGTAGCATTCGGAATATTTGCTTTCAATTCAAAAGAAGACCCCAATAGTCCTTTATTGGTAAAAGTTTGGTCGGATGTTCCGTTCATAATAACCCAACTACAATTCCAAACACCATTATTAACTATATTTTTTTCAACAATCATCGTTAAGTGATCGTTATCCAGCGGATTATCTCTCACAATACCATCATTAATAAAATCTTCTTTAACAGGAATACTTACGGGATAGTTGTTTTCAGCTTGTTGAAGTGTATCAAGATTAACAACATTTCCAAGTATTGCAAAATCCCCTTTCCCACGAATATTTCCGGTTAACTTAACATTTTCGACAGTTGTTGAATCGTTAAACCAAAAAACATTTGAAGTTGAATTAAGACCACCACTGAAGATTGTACCTCCACCTGTAAAATGAGTTTTATCGATATGACCTCTTCCGTTACCTGTGCCGCCTTCAGTTGAATAGAAAGATATCGTCTTACCGTCATCAACAATAAATTTGCCGTTATTAAATTGTAGATAAGAATCAACAAACGATAGGTTTGATCCGGCTATAAGATTTTCTCCATTTTCCATTTCAATATCAATGTAAGTGAACGGAAATAAGGAAGATAAAGTATGAGTAGCGGAGTTTCTGAAAATTAAATTAACATAGTCGGCAATATTATTATTAAAAAAATCACCATCTATGTAAAAGCGTAATTCTGAAAGATTGTATATTGCAATAACACCATTATTATTTATATCTCCGTGTACTTTAATTTGTACATTATCATAAGGTCCATCGTCTGAACAAATTAATGAATCGCGCACTGTTAAACTTTTGCATTCAAAATCAAAACTGGCAGGCCATGGAGAATTTACAATAACCGGACCTTGAATAACAACGTTATCGTTAAGAGTTGGTGTTTTATTTCCAATCCAAGTAAGAGTATCTTGCCAACTTCCACCGTCCAATGTTGAATAAATTGTATCGCCGGTAACCGGAGCGGTAGCAGTAATGTAATTGAGCTTTAACTCTGTATTGGAATCGGTTCCATTAGAAACAGTTAACCGAACCGTATAAACTCCCGGAGATGTATAAGTGTGAGTCGGGTTTTGCTCGTTGGATGTTTCACCATCACCAAACATCCAATTCCAACTTGTAATTGATTCTGTTCCTCTGCGCAATATTTCGGTTTTTGCTAAATTAATAGGTTTCCGTGGCAATTCAGGAAGTATTGCTGTCGGGGCGTTATCGCTTATTTCATTTATTACGGAAATATTTCCTGTTGCACCATCTATGGTTAATACATTCCAATAAGCTCCGCTTCCGGTTGTTGGTACATTAACACTACTTACTAAACCTTCGTTAGTATATACTTGTACAACCGCATTTGATGAGGTAATATCCGGAGTACCGGAATAATTATTTACGTAATATTTATATGTGCCTGCAAATTTCTGATAAATAGTTATTGTTTCAGGGCCATACGCATCTCGGTCATCATGGTCGAGAGTTGCATATGGTGCAACCGAAGCACTTCCTTTATTACTGTAATCAATTGTATAGCTGCTTCCGTCGATAGTTGGTGTAACTAAATAACTGTCCAAATCATCCGGTGCATCACCCCAGTTTAGAACAATTCTCATTTCACCTGCATTCAGCATCGGAGAAAGTGATACGTCAATTGCAAGTGTATCACCTTTATCAATAATAATCTGGTTATTTGTGTATGTACTAAATCCTGTTGCGGAAACAACAAGCGAATAAGCCGCATCGTTGGATTGATCGGTAAATGAAACTTGCAAAGGTGCATTTCCGGAAAGAGGGGTTGCGGAAAAAGCGGCATTTAAAGTAGCTTCCGGAATATTTGTAATTTCGTAATTCCCGTTTTCATCGGTTGTGGTTGATAGTCCTGCAATTTCAACTAATGCTCCGGCAATAGCTGTACCATCTATTGCGTTTGTTACTTTACCGTTAATAGTGGCAGTTTGAACAACCTCGGCAGAATATTTATAAATGGCATTATTGCTAACAGCAAATCCGGTTAATTCCGAAGGAAATACTAAAGATTCTAATAAATGAGATTCTACTTTAACATTCCAAGAAGACCCGCCGTTTGTAGTTTTCCCGAAAACCTCTGCTCCCTCTTCGTCAATTCCGGAAAAATACCCGACATTACTACTTGTAAAACAGACTGAATAGAAATTATCAGAAGCAATTGGAAAAGGAGCTATAGTTGACCAATTTTCACCACCGTCTGTTGTTTTCTCTAATGTATTTCCAAGGCCGGCAATAAAGCCTTCATTTTCATTCAAGAAAAAAACTTCTGCAATTCCGGCGTTTCCCGAACTTTTAGAAACCCAATTTTCACCACTATCGGTAGTTTTTAAAATTTGACTATCATTTCCGACAGCAAACCCCGTAGTGGAATTTACGAATGTGATATCCAGTAAATGTTTGCCATGCGAACTACGTGTCCAATTACTTCCTCCGTCGGTCGTTTTTATAATTGTGCCCCACTCACCAACAACATATCCGTTGTTTTCATCAGTAAAATAAAGTCCGTAAAAATTTCTTTTATCAACAGCATTGTCAAGTGTTAACCGTGTCCAGCTATCACCGCCGTCCACGGTTTTAATCACCAATTCACCATTATTGTCTTTGGTACCAACTGCATAGCCGATGTTATTGTTTACAAAATGAATATCGTATAATGTATTTGTAACTCCGGAATTTTTCGAAGTCCAGATATTACCTCCATCTGTTGTTTTTAATATTGTACCGTTTGTTCCAACGGCATATCCTGTATTTTCATTTAGGAAAAATATCTTTTTTAGATAAATGCTATTATCTGATAAAGTATAAACTACTTGCCAACCATTATCCTCATTAGCATAAAGCCGTTCTTTACTTGCCAAAATACTATTTGAAATTAACAACAATTCAAATAGAACAAGAATAGTTAATAATAGTTTTCTCATTTTTTCTCCTTTAGAAATTATACAATTTATTTTCTGTTTCATTTTTCCTAAACTTTTCCCCACAATATTTACAATATTCAGCATAAGGATTATCGATATTTTCACCGCATTTTTTACATTTTGAGATTAATTCTTTTCCACATATTGAACAATACTCATCCTTTTCTTCAATTCTGCAAAAATAATGGCAATTAACACAAATTTTATAAAGTTTAGCTTTCATTCTTTTATGTCTTTATTTAGTGATTTTCACATTGTTGCAAATGTAATGCCAAAAAACAGAATAAGATAACACATTGTTTTTCCTAATGTTACAAATTCGCAATTAATTATTTTACATGAATATGTTGACTTGCAAGGCAACAGTTTTGCCCAATTGATCAACATTTCTATTTTTTTATGCAAAATTTTTGTATGTTTAATTTAATGGCGAGAATAAAATTTATACTACATATATTATTTCTTAGCACTTACCTGCTATTAGCACGCGATTTTCAGAAAATGAGATGGGGAAAAATTTATAGTGGTTCAAATCAGAAAGTAAATTTTGTATGTGGTAAATCTAAAACTGATTTTCTGATTGAAACATCAAAAGGAAAGTTATTACATGTTAAAAATTATAAAATAAATGAGCTCCTTTCTGCTCCCATTGAAGAGTTTACCGAACTTCACTATTATAAAATAGATAAAGATGATTATTTTTGCTCAGTTGTAACCAGCAAATGGGAAGGTGAAATTTACAGAATAAGAAACAAGGTCTGGGAAAAATACAACATCACTACACTTGCTCCAATTCGATATTTTTTTAAAACTACAAATAACTTATACTTAATCGGCGATTTTGGCATTATACTGAGATTTACAAACGACAGGTGGGAAGAGATTAAAACCCCGATTGAAAGTCACATTATTACTGCTACTATTGATGCTGATACTATTTACTTGGCTACCCGTAACGATGGATTGGTAAAGTTTAACGGCGAAAATTTTACTTTCTTATCAACAAACAATGATGAAAAAAACATACCTTATTTAAGTATTATTCATGATACACTTTATGGAATAACCAACAACAATAAAGTTCTAAAATTCTCAAAGAACAAATCTGAAACGGTTAATGACCCTTCAATCAAAAAATATTTTATAGCCGAATACAGTGAAAATTTCGGATTTATGGAACGGAAAATTTACTTTAATGGAACGGATTTTCAAATCATTTTTCCGCAAAGTTTCAATCTTAATACTCCCCGGAAAGGCTCGGATAATGTTTATGCTTTGGAAGATAAAAGCATATTATTGTTTTCCAGTGACGGATATATTTATTTCAGCAAAAAATCTAACAATGTTTTTTTTACCGATTTAGCACCTATCTACAAGGTCACCGATCTCCCTACCTCATATAATATCGGTACTGCATTTTTTGATGCAAATAATGACGGAATTAACGACTTACTTGTACTTTCAAAAAATTTCGGAAACTATTTAACTTTGTACCAAGGGGTGAAAAGTTCTGCTTTTGCAAATATTACTTCAATTTCCAACTTACCATTTAAGGATACAAGAATTTCTTTTTTAACTATTTCCGATTTTGACGGTGATTACAAGAAAGACATTATTATGGAATGCAGAATAGATTCATACCACAAAATTTTACTGTATAAAAATTTGGGGAATTTTAAGTTCACTAAAACAGATGAAATTATTCTCCCGGAAGATTTACAAACTATGGGGATTAGGGATCTAACAACATTTGATTATGATCTTGACGGTGATGACGATATTATCGTTACTTCCTATTACGGAGAAGGGAACTTACCCGGTTATATCCTCGTTTATAAAAATAATTATTGGGGGAACTTTAATGAAGTAGATACTACATTTAAATCTTTTCCCAGACGTTGGAATGAGAAATTCATTTTCGCCGATATCACAAATAATGATACGTTAGATATATTTAATACTACGCTATGGACACGTGACCATCTAATCTTTGGTACTAACACGGGATATATTGATAAAACAGAATCCCACTTTCCGGTTCAAAAAAAGAATGAAACAACAAATGCAATATTTATAGATTATGATAACGACGGAGATTTGGATATTTTCACTACCGGAAAAAATGATTTTATTCGCGTTTATTCTAATAACGGGAAAGGCACTTTTAGTGAAACAACCTCTGATTTATTTTCTGATTTTTTAAATAAAGAGATAAAAAACATTTCGGCATTCAGAATTAATGCTGGGGATTTTAATAACGATTCATATACCGATCTAATTGTTTCACTAGCTTCCAGAGATACTCTCTATTCCACTTTTTTTATGAATAACGGCGGAAAGTTTTTTACTGAGTCACCTCTCGGGCTTGATGTTGTTACGCCCACAATTACGTGTACTTCTATTTCCGATTTTGATAATGATGGTGATTTGGATATTTACGGAACTACAGACAGACATAATTTGCTGTTAGTTAACCGTCTTGATAATAATAACTTTCTAAAAATAAAATTAAACGGGGTTTTATCTTCTACTTCTGCTCTGGGTAGTAAAGTCTGGATTTACAAAGCCGGTAAATTAGGAAATAATGATTTTCTTATCGGCTACAAACAATTAGGAACAGATGCATTTACTAAAAACAGTGTAAATGATTTAACTCTTCACTTCGGACTTGGAGAGAATAAAAAGTGTGATATTAAAATAAAATTTCTTTCCAAAAGAGAAATAACATTAAAAAATATTAAAGCCGGAAGAACTTTGACGGTAAATGAATTACCCCTTATATCCGCAACCATTTATCGTTTACCGGGTAATATATACAGATTCCTTTCAAACAAAAAAAACCGTTTATATGTTCTGTTATTTATTATTGCACACTTAATTTTATTTGCCGGTTTATGGTACGGTTTTAATAAACTGAATTGGCCGGTTAAAATAACTTTTATTTTTACGGTATTAAACTTATCCGTCTTTTGGCTCTCGGTTTATTTATCTTCTTTTTCCGAAGATTATTATCTTATTTTTCTTATCCCGTTTGG
>CAZTYP010000097.1:0-6421 GCA_964617555.1 uncultured Melioribacteraceae bacterium
TTGTGAATTTTCTGCCTTTTCTCCGTTTATTGTATAATCACATGGATTTATATTGGTCCCCGCAGATGCCGTAAATTCTATGTAGGCACTTGTTATACTTGCTCCTTGCGGAATGGTGATTCCCGTAAATCTTACTCCTACCGTTTGGTAATCGTTCGGACCGTTATCTACTATTTCCAAACGCAAACTGGTGATAGGTACGGAGCCGCTTACATGCTCCTCGGCATCGTCATTACTGCTGTTTACCGATACTACCAAAGTATTGTTTCCGCTGCTTTGTGTAAAGACTGCCGTTACCTCTTTATCCGAGTCCATTGTTATATTGGTTGGATTAACCGAACCGCTTAAATCTCCGCTCCAGTGGTCGAAAACCCAACCCGTTGATGCTTCCGCACTTACATTTACGGAAGCCCCTTCACTATAAATTCCTCCGTCGGGAGAAAGAGATACGCTACCGGAACCACTCACATTTGTTAACAAAGTATAATTAGGCAAAGCATATTTAATTACAATTTCAGGCGGAGTACCGTTTCCGTCAAATGAATATGCCCTGGATTTACCCGTACCCGAAATTATTATTGACAACGCATTACCGGACTTCCATCCGTCCCGATTAACAATTTCCTGAATTATTTCTCGCAAGTTAGGAGTTTCCCAAATTTCTCCTTCCACCCAATTTTCTGTATTCCAAAGAACCGAATCCGTTGTTGTGAGACGGTTTGTAATATTATTTTGTATATTTACAAATGAAGCGGAGCTGTCGACATTTTCTCCTTTTATAATTAGCGAAGCTCCATACGAATTACCTGTTGCCGTAAATTTTATATAAGCATTTAAAATTTCCGCATCTTTTTGCAAATTTAAATTTGCAAAACGAATTCCTACGGTTTGATCATTATCTACACCATCATTTATTAATTCCAAATCGTTACTGGTTAGAGATAACGAGCCGGTTTGTTTCTCTTCGGCATCGTCATCACTGGCGGCAACCGATACGGTAACCGTTGTAATGGTTTTAAATGTTGCCACAATATCTTTATCTTCGTCCATAACTACGGAAATTGTCTTTTCCATACTTGAAATATCACCGCTCCAACCGGCAAACTCGCTACCGGTATCAGGAATAGCCGTAAGTGTTACCACAGAAGCATCGTCGTAACTTTCCGCAAGTGGAAATGTTGATACATTACCGGTTCCCGTACCATTAGTATTTACGGATAATGTATATTTATTATTTGAATAAACCTTATTCCTGTAATCGGCAACATAAGATTGCACAGGGAAATCAAGATTTTCCCAATCACTTGCCCACATCACGCGTAAACCATCGGGTGAAGGGACTGCTTGTGCTTCACTTCTATCACTATATGCTCCGTCAATTACCGTTTGATGCATATGGGCAATTCTTTCCACTCTTGAACCGTCTAATTTAACAGCAACAACTTCATTGATATAAGGGGCTTTATTATCCGTATTGGTTTGATGTGTAACAAATACCCAGCCCATTCTGTTTAGTGCTCTTCCGGATGTATGTGCCGCATAGGAATTATTTGTTGATTCGGTACCGGGATACACGCTTATAAGTGTTGTATCGCCGGTAGCCAAATTTCTTTTAACTACCCAACCGTTATACGGATCTGATTTTGCGACTCCGGCAATTACCTCGTTCCCTTCTTGGTCAACTTGAGTGTCAAAATGGCTGGGCATTCCGTAACCGGTTTCTTCCCAGAGAAAACTTCCCGAAGAAGCATCATATATTTGGAATCTGTCGTTTTCAGTTAAATTTATACCTGTATTGTTTCCGAAATTTCCGCCTACGATAATATAATTACCCAAAGGTGAGATTGTACAGTTTGTAATAGTGACATTAGAAGAAAAAACTATATCGTTTCCTTTGGTTTTATTTTCAATATCAACAACAAAAACAACCAAAGCATTATCGCTTTTTCTTGTCCCTAATATTGCAACTTTTTTACCGTCATTTGTAAAATTACCTTCACCCTCTCCAAAAGTACAATCTTTATAATCATTAAAACTTATCAAAATTTTAGAAGTATCTTCCACAACATCCCATTTACCAATTGCCCCCGAATCTTCACTTAAAACGTAATACATTATGTGCGGTTGAGTATGGCTCCAACGAACACGGCTTGAAGGTTTGGTTCTTGTAAACAACACTTCATAAGTTTCACCGTCCAACCATAAATTAGGAATATGTTTATTTAAATAAATCATACTCATATCGCAATTCCAAGGTTGTCTTTTGGAATATCCGTGCCTTAATATAGAATCCGCCCAAACTTCATTTGAAATGTTTGGAATAGACTCGCCCGGATTTCCTACAATCCTAGTAATTTTCGTGCCGAACGTAGAATCGGTTATCGGCACCAAGTAATCCGGTTTGGTTAAATTGGTTGCGGGCCAATGTTTATCGGTACTAATATCCAAATCTACATTTTGAGCAAATGAATATGTAATAATTGTAAAAAAAATAAGGATAAGATTCCTTTTCATTATAATCTCCTTTTAAATTAACTTAATTTCTTTTTATATCGGTTTTATTATTTACAGTCATTTTTATTATCTGCCTCTTCATAAAACTTTACAACTTTTTGAGTAATTGTACCATCGGGTAAAGCATCGCAAATTACATAGTGAAACATGTTTCCATCTTTGCCGAAACTTTCTCCTCTTAATTCAGCACCGCCTCCTCCGCTTACCGTATATTCCGTTTCGTCAATTCTATCCGTTGAATAACCATGTATATGGCCGAGGAATACATATTTAACTCTATATTTTTTCATTAAATCGATAAATATTTTTGAATCTTTGGAATTCCACGAATGCCATGCCCATTTTTTATTTTTAGGTGGTTTATGAGTAAAAACAACAATGGATAAATTTTTCGGTGTAGTTTCCAAAATTTTTTGAAGCCACGGAAGACTTTCGCCGTGAGTATTGTTTCTTGATGCATTATCAAAAAAGATAAATCTGAACTTTCCCAAATCGAAAAAATAGTTTAGCGAATTTTTCCCGAATAAATATTTAAATTCAATTGCCGAATCTCTAACTCCGTCGTCATGATTACCAATTGCTATAAAATAAGGTATATCCGTTTTTAATAACGGAGGAATAAAATAATCCGCATATTCTTTGGCATAACCATGTGCAACTAAATCTCCGGTATTAACAACAAATAAAGGTTTCGGATACAATTTATCTATATGCTCAACAATGGTTGACCATACCTTTTGATTGGAACGACTGTCCCCCATTAAAATAAATCTGAATTCGGAAGTATCTTTAGCCGATTTTTTTAATTTAACAAGTGCTTTTTCGAAATTAAACCTATCTTTATAATCCTTCAGTAAAGAATCACATCCGGCAATAACTTCTTTATCCGTTTTCAAAATTTCTAAGCTCGAAGAATCATGCTCGTTTAATGCACCGTTAGATATTAAATCGGCAGCTTGAATTTGTCCGTTTTTATTAATCAAATAAACCATTTTATCTATAACGGCAATATACTTTGGACCGTATGGAGTATTAACCGTATAGTAGTCCGCCCTTTTATTAGCGGTAATTTTCCCAAGTGTAATAAGAGCTTTAGAAGGAAACTCGGCTTTCCCTATTCTCTTTCTTGAACCTTTTACAATACTTATTTTTGATTGAATATCCTCATAAGCGGAATAGCTTTTCATTTTAAGTTTTAACAGATGCCCGTCTTCGGAAATTGTGAAATAATACTTATTTTCATTTTCCCAAACATATACGGTAAAACTTTTATCTTTGTTTTTTTTCCAGCTTGTAATTTTGGAATGATCGGGACTTATAAGTTTAAGCGTATTTTTAACTTTTTCCGGCAAGGGTTCCTTTGCTTGTTCTTTTGTTGATGTTTTATAATAATTATTTCCGGAGGGAGTTACTTTAATACCAAATCCGTTTAGCTTTTTAGGTATAATTTTTTTTGGAATTTCAATAATTACTTCCGTTTCCTTTTTGCCCGGTTTACTTACTATTATTTTATCTTCCACAAATTTTATTGAACGCCAGTTCTTAGTGCTTTTTGCCAACGAAGCTGTTTCTATTTGATAAATTTTATTGCCGGAAGGAAACGTAATTTTTTCCCAAACATTTTTATGTTGATGCCCTACAAAAAGAGCTTTAATGTTTTTATTTTCATTCAATATTTTGAGCAATCCGCCGGAACAAGCACTTTGGTCTGGCCAATTAATAGGTTTGTTTTCTCTGAAAAAGACTCCATCATTATTTTGGTCGCCAACAGGCAAATATATATGCATGAACAGAACAACAGGTTCATCTTCCGTTTCGCTCAAATTTTTTGTTAACCAATCCAATTGAGCTTTATCCAAAATATCTTTTCCCTCTTTTTGATAAGCATTATCAAGGAAAAAGAGATGGTATTTCGTATGCCCCGCTTCAATTTCTTTTTTATAATAAGTCCCTTTTTCAAAACAAGAATAATTTTTTATCCACGTTGCCCTTGCTTCTTCGGCAAAAGATTGAATTCCGATTCTTGCCGAATCTTTTTTATCAATATAATATGTTCCTATATCATGATTACCTAAAATGAAGTAAATCGGTAACGGCGAAGTATCAAAAAGATTTTTAAATTCTTCTATCTCACCTTTAATCTTTTTATTACACTTTTCGGATATTTCCGCTTCATAAAAATCAACAAGATCACCGGTTATTATTATAGCGGATGTTTTTTTATGATTTTCGGCAACTGAATTGAAAAATAATTTTAGCGAATCTTTACTACCGATAAGATGTTTTCTTAATTTATAAAATATCGGATGAGTCTTTTCTAATCGGAATGTTACATGCGGATCACTGATATGTAAAATTTCCAATGTATCTTGTTGTGAATAAAGATTTGTGCTTATCATTATCAACACATATAATAGAACTTTTCTATTAAGTTTAAGTAAGTTAATTTTAATATTAGTCATTTTCATTTTAATCAAAATTTAATTAGTGATTTATTTATCTTCAGGAACTATCCTTTTATAATATTACTTTTTATTTAATTCAAACAACAAGATAATCACTGCCGCTTATTAATTATAATTTTTTTTTAGCCTATGATTTTTTATAAAAAACAATCTTTTGCTTCTCCGCAAATTGATAATCAATCCGTATAACCTAACTTTAAATCTTTTAAATAAATTTTAGAAACCCATAATTCCGAATTTTTATTTTTTGTTTTAACCGTAAATTTAATTTTTTCTTTTTTATCAAATTGTGTTAACAAGGCAATTGGCGCCCACCCCCAATTATTCCAATCAACAATAAAAGTTTGTTCTATATTTTTGTAATGCAGTATAACCTCTTCGGGATAATCGGAGTTGTTTTTAATAAGAATACATATTTGCGGTGTGGTTTTTCCTGTTATCTCAAACTCAAAGCTAATCGGTTCATCGGCGATTTTTTGTGCAATCAGTTTGTCAATTTTATCTCCGTTTTTAACCGAATATTTTTGGGTTGTTTCTATATTCGCAAAAAGTTCGGTATCGGTTAAGGCATTTATTTTTTCTATTTCTCTTTGTCCTTCTTGCAATAAATTATTAATTGACTTTATGTTATTGCAAGTTTGCTTTTCAATTTTAAAAAGAGAATTGTTGTTGCTTTTTGTACCGCATAATGTTGAAATAACATTGTCGGTGTTTCTTAAATAAAACAGAGTTGATGTATTGGTGTTGCTAAACAAACCAACCGATTTCAATTCCAAATTTTCAGCTTTATCAAAAACAAATGCCGGACGTCTTTCGCCTTCGGCAGCATATACTTTTATATTGTTCAACGATAATTCTTCAACGTTTCTACAATAAAAAGCAAAGGAAGGCAAATTTGTACCGTGCATTCTTGCAGACGGGTACGATAAATCCTTATAAGGAACTTTATTTACCGCAAGGGGTTTTTCTTTTAAAGATTCGGAATATTTTATTGAGATATTGTTAAACGAAATATTTTTAACTTTTCTGTTATTTATTCCTACTACACCGCACGGAAATTTTGCATTAGTAACATTAATATTGCTAATATTTATACCTTCTACCTTAGCAACTTTATTAACGTATTGCCCGATTTTGTATGGACGGGCACGGTTACCCAAATAAATATATATCGGGGTCGCCACACTATCCATAACAATATTACTTACCGAAATATTCTCCATATTTCCACCGTCAACTATCATTAACTCTATTCCGGTATATATGGGAATATTTTTAATAATGCAATTGCTGACGGATATATTTTTAAACCCTCCGTTGGATTCCGTTCCGGTTTTTATTGCTGAAGCATAAGAAGTTAAAATACAATTGGTAATTGCAATATTTTCACACACGGTATTGTTGGTTGCTTTTAAAACGATTGCATCGTCTTGCGAATATAT
>CAZTYP010000098.1:0-53423 GCA_964617555.1 uncultured Melioribacteraceae bacterium
TTCCTTCCGGATTTTTAAAATGAACATTAGGATTTTTTATTGCCCAATCCCACGCACGTTTTGCCATTATTAAACATGAATCGGATAGACTGTTTAACTCATGATCATTTTTTTTCAATACTACTGATAAATGAGATAATACAGCAGAGAAATCAAGGGTTGCAGCAGTTGATTTGCCTACAACATATCTTTTTGCAGTGACTTCTGCCGGCATTATATATGGTTGGAAATGCTTGCTTGTTAATTTATGATAAACCCCGCCGTCTGTGGGATCTTGCATCTTCATCATCCACCTTACATTCCAAAGAATTTCATCCAGAATATCGGGTAAATTATTATTGCTTTCCGGAATGTTCAATGAAATGCTTTTGAAATAATCATGATACAAATCATAAAGTAAAATTAACGTATAAGTTGTAATACCGGAACTGACAATATATTTATTGTAATCTCCCGCATCAAACCAGCCCCCCGGAGCTGAAACTTTTGTTCCCGCCGGACGTTTATTAGTGGCGGCGGAAGGATGAATGATAACGGAAGTATCCGGCAACCCTGCTTTACGTTGCCATATACCAGCATATTTAACCGGCAATTCAACGGATGCTCTCTGGTAATAAAATGTTTTCAACGATGCTTTGGCAACAGAGGTAAAAATATTCTTGGAAATTTCAAAGAGAGAGGATGAATCATTGCCGACAATTATTTTGTACTTACCTGTTTCGGTTACCTCTGTAAAATCGGCAGTTTTAACCTCCTCGCCGGATTGTGCCCAGTATTGTCCTTGTGATAACGGTTTCGTTAAAATTATTTTCCCTTTCTCAACAGAGAAAAGCGAAAACATTTTTTCATTGCTTACCACTGTTGCCGTTTTAGTTTTATAAGACAAATACCCCAATTGATTAACGGCAATATAGGATGTCGTTTCTTCCGCACACGAAGTAACAATAAACAATACCGATAGCACTATCATCCGTTTTATCAGATTCATAATCAAATATATACTTCAACTTTGTTTAATTTTTCAAAACAGTTTGCCGAAATTTTATTTCCGTTTATTATTTTTCCGTTATGGTAAATTTCGTTCACTCGACTGCCGCTGCCGGAATTAAACACTTTGATATCAAACATGCTTTCTCTAAACTTACGCTGCATGGAAAAGTTTTCCCAATGTTGCGGCACAACCGGGTCGATAATTAATCCGTCATAATCCGGTCTAAGTCCGAAAATATATTGCGTTGCCGCAACGTAAGCCCATGTTGCGGTTCCCGTAAGCCAAGGAAGACGTGATTTGCCAAAGAGTTTGCTGAATTTGCTCATTGTAGATTGGCAATAAACATACGGTTCAATTTCCCGCAAGTCGGCTTTGTCGTTATAAGCAGCGGGCAAATATGCTTTGTAATATTCGTAAGCTCTTTCATTGTTTCCTAATATAGTTTCCGCAATAACCGCCCATCCGAGAGTGTGATTAAAAATGGCTCCGTTTTCTTTCATACCGTCATTGAAAAGTACTGATTTAATTACGTTATGGTCAGCCTTTTTAAAGGGAGGAGAAAGTAACATAATACCGTATTCTGTTGAAAGATGTTCATGAACGGAATTCATAGCCTTTTCGGCACGTTCGCGGGAGGCATGCCCGCTAAAGACAGACCACGACTGGGGATTAAGAAATATTTTACCTTCCTCATTTTCATTCGAACCGATTTTATTTCCATTCTCGTCAAAAGCACGAATATACCACTTACCATCCCATGTATATTTCCGAAGTATTTCATCCAATTTATTCAATTCATTTTCAGCCCACTCCTTTTCATTATGCAAATACAACAGCTCGGATATTTGGGCATAAGTCTTTAATGCATATCTTAATTGAAAAGAGACAAAAACGGATTCCCCTTTGCTGCCAAGGCGAAGAGCATCGTTCCAATCTGCGAAAAGACCACTCGGTAAACCGTGCTTACCTGTTCTTTCCAAATTAAACTGAATCGCCTTTTTCATATGTTGAAAAACCGTTGCATCTCCTTTGTCTGCAAACGGAAGTTTCTTTTTATAAAAATCCAAGTAACCGCTCTCTTTAACATAAGCGGGAATCGTATTGAAAAGCCACATTGTATCGTCCGAACGGTATTCATTCTCTTTCGGCGGTTTTTCCTTACCGGGATTGTGATTGAACGGCTTTACAACCGGCATTGCACCTCCGGTAGAAACTTGTCCGGTAATCATCAGTTCTAATCTTTTAGCGGCTTCTTCCGGTATCATAGGCAATACACTAAGCAGGTCTTGTACGGTATCCCTGTATCCCAATCCGTCACGTTCCCCCGTATATATTAAACTTGCTGCTCTCGACCAACTGTAAGTAATCAATCCGTTATACGGATTCCAAACATTGAGCATACTTTGAACATCATCTTCAGGCACTTTGAATTTTAAATTGTTTAATTTGGAATGCCAGTACTCCTTTACCTTTTGCAGTTCCGCAAGAGCAAATTCTTTTTCGCGAAATAATTGAACCGCTTCCTTTCCCTCAACATCCGCACTTCCTACACCCATTACAATTGTTACATATTTTTCTTCACCCTTTTCAAGTGCAAGGTCAAATTGTAATACGCCGCAAGGATTTCCTCCTTCATTTAAATAATCGGAACACTCTCCTTTCTCTACGGCGATAGGATTTGCATAAGTTCTGTATTTACCGATAAATTTCTCGCGGTCGGTATCATATCCTGTAACCTCAGCCCCGGCAAGTCCGATAAATGTATATCTACGTTGATCCTTATCCGCAAATTTATCTTTCTTTTCCGGTAAATTAATATTATGCCCGACTTGAATTATATTTCCTTTAATCTCGGATTTTGTAATATATTGTGTATACTGAAGATTGTTGATGTCGTCTTCCACACTCCAGTTACAGCCGAATTCAACATAAGTAAACAATCTTAAATTTCGTTTCTTATTATCATTGTTTTTAATTTTAACAAGCCATGCCTCATAATCTTTTCCGAGTGGTACAAAATAGATTGTCTCACTTTCTATCCCGCTATATTCGGACGTAATCTTTGTATAAGCTGTACCATGGCGACATTCCGATTTATATTTATCCAAAGATTTGCCCACGGGCTGCCATGATGATGACCAAAAATCTTTGGTTTCTTTATCGTGTATATAAATGTATTTACCGGGCTGATCAAGCGGCACCGTATTAAATCGTAAGCGTGTTAGTCTTCCTTGTGCCGTAGAGTGAAAAAAACTATATCCCCCGGCATTATTGGTTATAATTGAGCCGTAACGTGTAGACCCAAGATAATTACTCCACGAAGCCGGTGTGTCCGGCTTCTCAATCACATATTCTTTGTTTTCGTCGTCAAAATATCCGTATCGCATCTTTACTTATCATTCTTTAATTTAAAATAATTTTTTCTGTTTTAAATAAACCTTTCAAATTCGTGTAACGTAAAAAATAAATTCCTTTTGATAATCCTACTAATTTTATTTTACTCGTGTTATTAAAAGATTTTACTATTTCGCCTCTTAAATTATATACTACAATTTCCTTAGCCGGTGTGTTGGAACTAATGTTTATATAACCGTTTGCCGGATTGGGGTAAACGGAAAATTTTATTTTGCTTTTGCCTTGCGTTTTATTTGTCCCGATTTTTTCGTTGTTTATTCCGGTTACGTTGGAATCAAGGAACGTTTCCATAACGGAGATTAACGAATCTGCAAAAGCTGCCGCTCCTTCAACCGAAAAATGGACAATATCTTTCAAATTGGATTCATCGGTGATTCTATTTCCTTCAATTAAATATATGTTTTTATCGCCTCTGCTTTGCCTTGATTTTACAATGTTATAAACTACTTTTCTAAAATCTTCAATGGGGATACCGGTTCTTACGGAAGTATCTTGTTTGGTGTAAGTTTGAGCAATGCAAAATATTTTAGTGTAATGATGTTTGCTTCTAATAAAATTCAGAACTTCCGAATATCTCTTTTTATACTTTGCAGTATCAACGCCTTCACCGTTATAATCATTAAAACCGATTAGAATCGTCATATAATCAATTTCCGGGAAATCATCCCGCAACATTGCTGCTATTGCGGAAGATGTTTTTGCACCACCGACGGCAACGTTGTAAAGTTCCCAATTAAAATGCTCGGCAACTTTATAGGCATACGTTTCATGAGTCCCATATTGACCCACACCATGTGTTATTGAATTGCCGTAAGCAACGTAAATCTTTTTGCTTTCGGGAGTAAAGTTTTTCAACGTTGTCCCCTCTTCAATTTCCAGTCCGGTAAAAGCAAGATTATTCCATGTGGGCAAGGAGATTTCGAAAAGAGTTTCTCCGGTATCCACGGCTTCTACCGTAAAAGCAATTAAGGTGTCGGCATTATATCTTAACTTAAAACTCCCCGTAAATTCACCGTTTTGTTTTATGCCGAAGGAACCCGTGCGTTGTGTTCCCGGTAATTTCCTAAAATGTAAAACAATCTCAGGGCTTTCGGAAATAAACGAAATAACGATGCCGCTTGTTGTTTTTGCCTTTTCCGCATTAAACAGACTTTCGGTTATTGGCAAAGCCAAAACGGAATCCGAATGACGACGGAACTCTATCATCTCTTCGCTTATCTTCGAGTATTTTGTTCCGCTTAAATGTATTCGCGAATCATTCGGAGCAATAGACTTGAGTGGTTGCCCGAAAGAGACCAGATTGGAAATTGTCAAAAAGAAAAAGATATTTACAATTATTTTCATTTTTTATTTTCCATAACTCAATAATTCGGAAACAGTAACAAATCTGAATCCTCTCTTTTTCAATTCGGGAATAATCGTTTTCATTGCCGCAACCGTATGTTCTCTTTCGTGTCCTAAAATTATTGAACCGGACTTAACATTCGTCAAAACTTTTTTTATTATCGAATCCGGTGAGACATCCGGTTTGGCATCTTTCTGAAAAAGATTTGCACTAATCATTATTAGATTATTCTTTTTTAAAATATTTAGAACCCTTTTATCATACTGCAAATACGGAGCTCTGAATAATGTGGGAATATAATTGAATTCCGTTGTAAAATATTTTTGTACTCGTTCTATTTCCTCCATTATTTCCAAAGAGTCTTTTAACTCCGGCAATTTGGGATGCGAATATGAATGATTACCTATTTCATGTCCTTTTTCAATAACCGTTTTCGTTATTTCGGGATGTGCCTCCACGTTTTTCCCGATATTAAAAAAAGTAACTTTAATTTTTTCTTTTTCAAACAAATCAAGAAATTGTTTGGTAATTTCAGGTTTAGGCCCGTCATCAAATGTAAGGGCAACAACTTTGCTTGAAGTTTCAACGGAGGTAACCGGCTCTTGTCCGTTTAGAGCAAGAGCCGTTACAGTTAATAATAACAGGGAGATTATTATTTTAAATTTATTCATTCTATGCTTCCGCAGATTTCCTTCGTGCATTTAAATCGTATTCAATTTGTTTCATGGTTTTATCATCAAGCTGATAGAAATACATCATGATTGCGGCAATCAAACTGCCGATAGCGGGTATCAAACTCATCATAAGAACTATTCCTTTCACCGATTCTTCCGATTGCACAACATTTGCCTTAAATCCGAATATTGCCAACAACCAGCCGGCAAGAGCACCGCCGATAGTCCAACCGAATTTTTGAGCCATTGTTGAAGCGGACATAACCAAACCGGTTGCGCGTCTTCCCTTTTTCCATTCCGAGTAATCGGCACAATCGGTGTACATTGCAAAAACAATCGGAGCCGTTGGGCCGGCGGCAAAACTACCGAGTATCTGAAATACGTACATCAACACTATATCATCTTTGCTCAAAAAGAAAAACGCTGCGGAAAAGACCGTAGATAAAAGCATTGCAAGCATAAATACGTTTTTCTTTCCGATTTTTTTCGACAACCATTCAGTCATCATAATTGCAATAATTGTAACAATAGTACCTGCAAGCATAAATCCGGTTGCGGAAAGCTCGTCGCCGACATAGTATTTGAAATAATAAATTATTGCTCCGTTTCTGATTGATATATATGAAAGAGAAAATATCCCGATAAAAAAGAGTATTACCCACGGAACATTTGTAATCAAATCCTTAATATCGTTTTTAAGATTTGTTTTCTGTTCTTTCGGCGGACTGACTCGCTCTTTGGTTGTATAGAACGTAATCAAAAACATCAATACGGCAGCAACGGCAAAGACAGTCATAGTCCCTTGAAATCCTTTTGCTTCGTTAATTACCTTTACGGATAAAGGCAATCCGGCTATGCTTGCTTCAAAATATTTTTGCGGGTCAAGTTTATACTCACCGAATCCCTCTTTTAAATAAAGGATATCCGTTGTGGTGTCTATTTCGCTTACCAATTCCGGCTTGTAAATATTTACGACCAATTTGCTCTCTATTGGTTTTTCGGAATTGTTATCGGCATACATAATAAGTTTGGAAGCTCCGTGTCCGTTTTCCGTAATAACCACTTGATTGTTTTCAACAGTTGCGGAAAAGACAGATGTATTATCTCCTCCGATGGAATTAACCAACGGAAGCGTTAGCCCTTGAACTAAGAAAGCACCGAGGAAAGCAAACACAAATCTGTATTGCGAAAAACTCGTTCTTTCCAACGGGTCAGAGGAAACAACACCCATCAAAGCGGAGTAGGGAATATTAATAGCGGTATAAACCATCATCATCAAAGCGTATGTAATATAGGCATAGATTATCTTTCCTCCCAAAGACATATCCGGCGTTGTAAAAGTTAAAACTCCGATTATCCCGAAAGGGACGGCCATCCATAACAAGTACGGGCGAAACTTGCCCCATTTGGTGTTTGTTCTGTCGGCAATAATTCCCATCAACGGATCATTTATTGAGTCCCAAATTCTTGTAACCAGAAACATTGTGCCGGCAACCGCAGCGGGTATACCGAAAACATCCGTATAGAAATAAAGGAGAAAAAGCATAAAGGTTTGGAAAAAAAGATTTGAAGCGGTATCTCCGAGTCCGAAACCGATTTTCTCTTTTATGGAAATTTTTTCTTCCGTTAAATCGCTTTTTACTTCTTCTTGTTTTTTTTGTTCATCCATAATTAGCCCAATATTACTTTAACTTCGTTTATTTGTTTAACCTTATCCAACGGAATAATATTCCCTTGAATCTCTTCGTTGTTTAACACAATAGCTTTAACACCTTTTGAAACCCCGTCAGGATTAACGATTGTAATGTTGTAATTATTACCTCTGAATTTGCGGCTTATCTTGTATTCCTTCCAATTGTTAGGGATACACGGGTCTATTCTCAATCCGTCGTACTCCGGTTGAACACCCAATATATATTGTGAGATTGCATAAAAATTCCATGCAGCCGTTCCGGTAAGCCACGAGTTTTTTGCCTCCCCGGGTTTAACCGCATCTTTACCGGCAATCATTTGCGAGTAAACATAAGGCTCCGTTTTATGTAAGTCGCTTATATCTTCCAAAAAAGAGGGAGCAATTTTTTTGTAGTATTCGTAAGCTCTGTTTCCGTTACCCACTTTTGTTTCAGCTATCATTATCCATGGATTATTGTGACAGAAGATTCCCGCATTTTCTTTGTAGCCCGGGGGATATGTGGAAATTTCACCCATGTTTATATAATATTTGCTAAACGGCGGATTGTTTAACACAATTCCGTATTCGCAACTCAAGCGTTCATTAACAGCATTAAGGGCTTTCTCCGCACGGCCGTCATCAATACCAAGCCCCGCCATTACTGCAAATCCTTGAGACTCTATAAATATCTTTCCTTCTTCGTTTTCGTTACTTCCAATCTTTTCGCCGTAATAATCATAAGCACGCAAGAACCATTCTCCGTCCCAGCCGTACTTGTCCATTGCCGCTTGCATATTTTTAATATGCTTGCTTGCTCTGGCAGCCTCTTCCTCTTTGCCGAGTCTTTTACAAAGTTTTACATACTCATTTCCGTAAAGGATAAACATTGCACCGATAAAGACCGATTCCGCTTGTCCGCCGGATTTGTTTTCGGTTGTCTGAAATGATTCATCGGGGTTGGTTGAAAAGCAATTTAGGTTTAGGCAATCATTCCAATCCGCTCTTCCGATTAATGGCAATCCGTGCGGTCCCAAATTATTTACAGTATAATTAAAAGAACGAGTAAGATGCACGAATAACGGCTGAGCCTTCGATTCATCGTTATCGAAAGGCACCGATTCGTCAAGTATTGAAAAATCACCGGTCTCTTTTATGTATGCGGTAACGGCAAGAATTAACCAAAGCGGGTCGTCGTTAAAGTTGCCGCCAATATCGTTATTGCCGCGTTTTGTAAGAGGTTGATACTGATGATACGCTCCACCGTCTTCCAATTGCGTTGCCGAGATATCCAAAATTCTTTGGCGTGCGCGTTCCGGAATTTGATGAACAAACCCGATTAAATCTTGGTTGGAATCGCGAAATCCCATGCCTCGCCCTATTCCGCTTTCAAAATAGGAAGCACTACGAGACATATTAAAGGTAACCATACACTGGTACTGGTTCCAGATATTCACCATTCTGTCAAGACGCTCATCTCCGCTTTGCACACTATAAACGGAAAGGAGTTCTTCCCAGTATTTTTTCAACTCGTCAAATGCAGTATCAACTTTTTCGGAACTATCGAATTTTTCTATTAACTCAATCGCTTTTGTTTTATTTATTACCCCTTTCGATTCCCATTTTTCATTTTCACTGTTCTCGACATATCCCAAAAAGAAAACGAGGTCTTTTTCCTCGCCCGGAAGAAGAGTGATTTTTATAAAATGAGATGCAACGGGAGACCAGCCGTGGGCGTGGGAATTACGGGCTTTGTTCTCAAACACCGCATCAGGCTTGTGCATTCCGTTATATAACCCGAGGAAAGTTTCCCTATCCGTATCGAATCCGTCGATTTCCGTATTAACGGAATAAAAAGCAAAATGATTGCGTCTTTCTTTATATTCTGTTTTGTGATAAATAACCGAATCTTTTATTTCCACTTCCCCCGT
Organism: uncultured Melioribacteraceae bacterium; assembly: GCA_964617555.1. Classification (GTDB taxonomy): domain Bacteria; phylum Bacteroidota; class Ignavibacteria; order Ignavibacteriales; family Melioribacteraceae; genus 1-14-2-50-31-20. The sequence goes on from CAZTYP010000098.1 coordinate 9,026, forward strand.
GGAAAAGTTGCGTTGAAAATTTGTCATATCATCGAGAGCATTCCATAAATTCCACTCCACAAAAGAGAACAACGAAAATGTTTTTTCCATATCGGAAATGTTTTTAAGTTTTATTCTGTGTATCTCTCCGTTGGTATTAAGAGGCACAAAGGATAAAACCTCACTTTCCAATCCGTTCTTCGAGGATTTTATTTTAGTATATCCAAGCCCGTGGCGGCATTCGTAACTATCCAGTTCGGTTTGAGTAGGTTGCCAGCCCGGATTCCAAACAACTCCGTTATCGTTTATGTAAAAATATTTCCCGTTGGAATCCAATGGAACATTGTTATAACGGTAACGTGTTATTCTTCTGAGTTTTGCATCGCGGTAAAAACTATACCCGCCTGATGTGTTTGAAATCAGTGCAAAATAATCGCTATTTCCTAAATAATTAATCCACGGATACGGTGTTTGTGGTGTACTAATTATGTATTCTTTATTCAGATCGTCAAAATTTCCGTAACGCATTGAGTTTTTCCTGTAAGAAATATTGGTGATAAAAAAGGGGCGTATTTCAGCCCCTTAACTTGTAACCAAAAAGATTTATTATTTAAGCAACATCATCTTTTTGCTTGCGGAATAATTACCGGCAGAAATTTTATAAATATAAACACCAGACGGTAAGTTTGCGGCATTAAAGTTTACATTGTGAACTCCCGCACCAATCATTTTATTATTTACCAAAGTGGCAACTTCTTCGCCAAGAATATTGAACACTTTTAAAGAAACAACGGATTGTTTTGGTAAATTAAAACTAATTACGGTTGAAGGGTTGAACGGATTAGGATAGTTTTGGCTTAAGCTATACTCTTCCGGAATTGATATAATTGCATTATCATCAACATCGGTAATCCATTCGTCTTTTTTGTCAGGGAACCAATTCAAGTCACCGATTGGAAATCCGTCAGTACCTCCTGTATATGCCGCATCTGTAGTAGCATAAGATAAATCTTCAATGCTTTTAATTGGCCAGTAAACTCTCCAGACATATCCTTGGGTCGGACGATCGGGATAATTTCCCCAATTGTTTTCTTTTTCCGTACCGTCTCTGTCGCCTTCCATATATTTAACCATTGCATCCGTTACCTCTTCGGGGAATTTGGTAAAGTGTGGTTCGCTATTAATATTATCCTTTTCAATTAATCCTGGCCAAGTTGCATCATCGTCGAACATAGCTTGAGATCTTGAATTTAAGAACGGTTCGGCATGCACGGAGTCGCGAGAATTCCAATAAGCTTGAACTTTTGAATCGTAGAACCAGCAGTTGTTTGTTAACTGAACATTTCTTTCGGATTCAACAATACCAAGTGAATCCACACCAATTGTATCTATTCCGAAAATACCGAAAACCAAACCGTCCGGATCTTGGTTAGCGGCATCTGCATCGGTTTCACCGTAAGAATGCCCGTTATAGAATAAATTATTTGTGAAAACGGCATTTGTTTGCCAATGCCATTGGAAAACAAATTTAACCGTATTGGCAATTGTATTGTGGTCAATACGTGCATAGTCAACAATGGTAAATCTATTGATATCTAAAAAGAAACTGTTTGAATTAACAAAAGTGTTATTAACCATAACAACCGTATCTACATGTGTAGCTTGGAAAAATCTTAAACCTCTTCCGTTGTATTTACCGCCGGTTTTATGATTTAAATTTCTGAAATACGAGTTGGTAATAAAAGCACTGCAATCGGACACTTTAAAAAAGTGAATTGTTACAAAGTGGAACGAATCGAAAACGCAATTATCGGAAATAAATTTTGTTTTCGGGGCAATAAATCTTACACATTCGCCGGTAAGAATATCGGTTGGTGTTGCACCTTTAAAATAGATATTACGGAATTCAACATCGTTTTTGGTTTTAAAGAATTGCCATATTCCGCTACCGTCTGCTTTTAATCCTGCTGAAACTACCGCCGGCTGAGTATCTGAAGGACCTTCTTCTCCGATAAGGCGTAAAGTAAATCCATCAATATTGATGGTACCGCTAAGCAAATAGTATTCGCCTCGTTTTAATTTGTAAACACGTCCGGCAGGAATTCCGCCATCGTTTTTATCGTCTTCGATAAATTTGTTCAAAGAACCGGTTGTATTTCCGTTATTGTTAACATAATCGGAAGGAACAACAACCGTGTCTTGTGCATCGGAAATTTGGGCAAACACGCTTGCAGCAAACAGCATAAGTGTTGCCATTGTAAAAAAGATGAATCGTTTGGTATTCATAATACCTCCTTAGATTGTTAAATAAAAATGTCAAAAAAATTTTTTTTATGACATATTAATTAGCTTTATAAATTATATCTTAATCCCAAATCTATTGTGGCTCCGTAATGTTGCTCGCTTGTAGGGAAGTGAGGTCCGGCAACAATTGCTTTGTCGAATGTTCCGGTAATATTATTATAATTGAAGTATAATGTTAATCCTTTAACAGGGAGTTTTTGATTAAGCACTAAATCCCATCTCCAATAATCTTCAGTAAATCCACGTAATTCCGGTTGAGGATTGCTTTTTTTGAAAATGTTTGATTGAAACAAAAGGGAAACTCTTCCGGAAAATCCTTTATAATCGTATCCTAGCGAAACATTTACTATATCATCGGGTTGGTTGATTAATCTGTTTGTATAAAAGGTATCTATATTTGTTTGAACAAACGGAGGAACCTTTGTCGGATCAAATTTGGATTCAATGATTGTTTGCGGATACTGTGCTTCCGAAAAGATATGAGTATAGTTAACATTCAATACTAATCCGTTTAACAAGCCGGGCAAATACCAAAAGTGGGTTTGCCATTCCGCTTCAATACCCCATAAATCCACATCATATTTATTATTAATAAATGTTGTATGCGACATTCCTTTTAAATCATCCGGGAAGCCGAATTCTTCGGTATCAAGAATGGCTCTTTTACCGGTATAGAATATTAAATCTTTTATCTTTTTCAAAAAACCGCCAACGGCAAATAATCCCACATAATTTTCAAAAACGGAAACGTTTAAATCAAAGTTTGTTGAGGTAGCCGGTTTAAGATAAGGATTTCCCAAAGATACGTTGGTTTGTGTAACATTCCATTTGGGAACTATTTGTGCATAACTCGGACGTGTTAATGTATTGGTATATGCAAAACGAACATTCATCCAATCTACCGGTTTGTATTTAATGTGTAAATTAGGCATCCAATATTCATTTTCTCTTACCATAGTTGTATCATGGTATTTATATTTTTCTTGTGCCAAATAAACGGTTTCGTCCCCTCTGTTTGCAGTATATTCCGTTCTGTTTTTTTCGTATCGTAAACCGGGAATTACCGTTAATATCGGTCCAAAGTTAAACTCCATAGATGCGTATCCTGCGGAATAATCTTCAAAGCCGGAGTAGTCATCTTTTATTGATTTCGGGTTATCCACCCAAACATTTCCGTGTGATTTTAATGTATTCCAAACATCATCCAATAAATCGATGTTTAAACCATGAGTAATATTGTATTCTCCATCCAAGAAATTATCTACACTATAATCATCGTCAATAAACGGTTTCATGGGAACATTTAAGTCACCTTTATTCCAATAATCTTGCATCCACGGATAAGTTTCCAACAATAAATCTCGTTCTTCCTGACGCCCACCCCAATTGATAGGCATAAAGTCAACATTTTTATCATATTCTCTGCTTTTGTGTCTGTATTTACCACCGACTTTTATTTTCGAGCCAATATCATTAGTTATTGAGAAATCGTAAGTTAAGTTAAGAGCAACTGTTGTTTCGTTCTCCTTATTATAACTATTAATTTCTGTTATCTTTTGCATGAATGTATTATCCAAGTTATTTTTAGCCGTTTCGGGGGCATTGTGTGGGTCGCCGTACATATCAAGGTTTTTGTATGCGGCACCTTCTTCAAATGAATTTAACAACATATACGGAGTACTGTTTTCCGTGTAGGAGTTTGCAACAAGGGCATTCAATTTTAAAGCGCCAAAATCATAGTTGAATTCTAAAGAGTTTATTAAAATTGAAAGGGAATTATCGTTTTGGTTTGCTCCGAAACTGTGAACATTATTTTGTGCATTATGTTGCTCGGTATGTTTTTCGGTAGTATTATCAACCTTACTGCCGAAGTTTGAAAAGACAATACTTCCGTGAGTTAAGTCGTAGTCTAACACAAGAGTAGCACCGTAACGTTGTTTAATTCTATAAATATCTTGTAAATCCAACGAAGTAAAATAGACTTTTCTTAAAATAAGATCGTCCATGGCATAGTTAGCACCGAATTCATGCGAACTTCTGTTGCGTCTTTCAACATCCAACTGAGCAAAAACGCCGAGTGAATTGTTGAAAAATCTGTCACTTACTCCACCCATAATTTTATAATTATTAAGGGATTTATCTATTCCGTTATATCCGCCTTGTAAAAGAGCATCTAACTTAAAGCCTTTTGGAGCCTTCTTGATTTTAAAATTAACGGAACCGCCGAGTACATCGGCATCTTGGTCTGCCGTAACAGCTTTGGAAACCTCAATCCCTTCTAACATATACGGAGAAATCATGCTTAAATCACTACTTCTGTCCCCACTTCCGGATGCAGCCATACGAACACCATTTAAATTAATTGCATTATATTGCGGAGAAAGCCCACGAATAACAACCTTATTCCCTTCACCACCGTTACGCAAAACCGAAACCCCCGGCAATCGCCCGATAGATTCGGCTGCATTTGCATCGGGTAATTCTCTAATTTTATCGGCAGAAACAACATTCACAATTGAATTAGAGTTCATCTGTTCGTTAATTGCACTTAATTGTCCTTGTGCTTGAGCGGAAACAACAACTTCTTCGCCTTCAAAATTTTCAAAAGATAAAGCAACATTTAATTCTATTGTTCTGTTTTTAACAATTGTTACTTTTACGTTTTTAGTTTTGTACCCTACATAAGAAACCACAACCGTTTGCTCACCTTCGGGAATATTTCTGATTAAATATTTCCCGTCAATATCCGTGGCGGAACCTATTGTTGTTCCCTTAATTACAACATTTGCAAACGGAAGAGGGTCTCCGTTGTCAACCGCCGTAATTTTTCCCTTTAAGGACCCGGTGTTTTGAGCAAATAAAGGAAGGGAAATACAAAATAAAAAATAAAGGATTTTTTTCATCATAGCTTCTCCGTGTTAGTTATTATTCCTAATGAATTTCCGTTCAAGGATTTTGTGTGCACGTGCACATTTCAATTAAAAAAAAACGAACTGATACAGCTTCGCCACGTGAATCACAAAATTCATACAAGAACTAAAAAACTACCCTTTAATAAAGGGGAACATGTGATTTTACACAAGTAAATAACAGTTTTAACATTTTTTAACAAAAAAACTATTTTTCTTACATCTGTCAATAGTTTGTTTTTCTCCGTTTTTCGAAGAAAACATGCATAGCTTATTAAGAAATCTTTTGAAAGAAAAACATTATATTTTATCTATATATACAGAAAAAATACTTGTTAAAAAGTTTTCTTTTAATAATTATTATAAAATTCAACATTTTCTTTAATTAAAATATCCATTGGAGTAAATATTTCTTTCGGAACTTTTTCATTTAACACAATTTTTTTATATAGCGTATGTATTCCTCTGTATCCCATCAAATCGGAACGTTGGCTAATAAGAATATCAATTGTCCCGTCTTTAAGAAATTTTATATTATCTTCGGTAGGGTCAAATCCGATAATTTTTATTTTACTCCCTTTACCTTCCTCTTTTACAATCTCCGCAACTTCACCAACACTGGCACTTGGGACAAATATTCCGTCTATTTTGTTATCATTTGTAATCAATTCTTTTGTACGTTGTTTAAATATTTCTTTATTTTCCCTTCTGTTTGCTCCTACAAGTTTAAGTTCAATATCACCAAAATTTTTCATGTATACAAGAAATCCTTCAACTCTGTTATTTATGTTGTAGTTCTCGGGCAATTCTCTAATAACCACAATTTTTCCGGGTTTTTTATCGACAAACAGACTAAACAATCTTCCGGCTAACAAGCCGCTTTTTAACGGATTGGAACCAACATAACAGAGACTGTTTATACTCGGCAGCATCGATTCTATAACCACAATAGGAATATTAAAAACGTTATTCATTAAAAATTCGCGTGTTGCAGACCAAAGAACAGGGGCAACAACCAAGCCGTCAAGCGTATCAATTTCTTTCAATAATTTATTACAAGCGGTTTGAAAAGATTCTTCGGTAATATTATTATATCTGTATGATTTTATTTTAACACGATACGATGCAAGTTCATCTTCGGCTTTTTTTATTCCGGAATAAGGCAAATCCCAATATTGAACATTGTTTGAGGTATCCGGTAAAAGAACTCCGATTTGAAAAGTTTTTGAAAGAGACAGACCGCGAGCATAAATATTAGGTTTGTAATCTAACAAAGCCAGAACTTCCTTAATCTTCTTTTCTTTATCAGAAGCAACTTTCCCCCTTTTGTGAATAACTCTATCGACTGTGCCTCTGGATACACCTGCTATTTTTGCTATTTCCGTTAAATTAATCATCTACGATATACAAAGTTTTGTGCACGTGCACATTAATTGTTTAAAAAGAAATCGCTTTTGCGATTACATAATTTGCCGTTGAAATGAAATTAGTTTAATGGAAACTGAGAATTTACACAAGTAAATAACAGTTTTAACAATTTAAATAATTGTTAAAAAGCAGGTTTTTATAAAAAAAACAAGGTTATATTTATAAATTAACTATGAGCTCTTTTACCTTTAACAACATATTTTTTATCTGTTTTCTTTATAATGATATTGTTACACATGCACAATTAACCGTCATATCGGCAACTCTTTTCATGTTTGTTCAGGCAATCGCTTTAATTGGGTGATAATGAAAATTTTTTTTTTAATATTTTTTTATTAAACAGATAAAATATTTGTTTTACCGCTTTTTCATATTATATTTTAATTAAATTTAAAAAAGCAATTTAAATTTATTACTATAAATTCGTGATATTTATGAAAACAAAAGATAATGTGTTTGCAGACCCGCTTTACAACATCGTTGATTTCCGTTTTGACGATAAAGTGGCAAATGTTTTTGAAGATATGCTTAAACGGTCTATTCCGGGTTACAGTACAATAATTTCCGCCGTGGGAATGTTTACAAAAATATATGCCTCACCTAACAGCAACTATTACGATTTGGGTTCATCTCTCGGGGCCTCGGCTTTAGCTATGCGAAGAAATATTAATAAACCCGACTGTAAAGTTATTGCCATTGACAATTCCGAAGCTATGGTTAACCGTTCAAAAAAGATTATTGCTGCGGATAATTCACATACACCAATTGAAATCCATTGTAATGATATAAGAAATTTCGAAATAAAAAACGCTGCGGTTGTTGTACTTAATTATACACTTCAATTTATTGCTCCAAAATACAGAGATAAAATAATATCCGATATTTTTAACGGATTAAAAAAGGGTGGAATTTTAATTTTATCAGAAAAAATTGTTTTTGAAGATGCGGAACTAAATAAACGACAAATTGAAAGATATCACAACTTTAAACGATTGAACGGTTACAGTGATTTTGAAATAAGTAAAAAGAAAGATGCTTTGGAAAATGTATTAATTCCTGAAACAATTGAAACACATAAAAAACGGCTTTTTAATGCAGGTTTTAAACTTGCCGATATTTGGCATCAAACATTTAACTTTATATCCATTGTGGCGGAAAAATGATTGATTATACCGGCTTTTTTGAATACATAAACGGAAATAAACTCGGTAAATATTCAAACTATTTTAAGCGAAAATTTAACGATGCTTTCGTTATCAACAGCGATACCGAGAAATGGAAGAAAGCAATAGAAAATTTACCCCCTCTTTTTTCCGCAAAATCGGATTTTAATCAAAGTGCAATAACAATAGGCACCCCCGAAGACTCTTCACAAAAAGAACGAAAAGAATTGCGAAAACAGTTAATGCAACTTCATCCGTGGAGAAAAGGTCCGTATAATATTTTCGGAGTCTTTATTGATTCGGAATGGCGGAGCGATTGGAAATGGGATAGATTAAAAAACCACATTTCTCCGCTAAAAGATAAAAAGATTTTAGACGTGGGAAGCGGAAACGGATATCATTGTTGGAGAATGCTTGGCGCCGGAGCAAGAAACGTTATCGGCATAGACCCCTATATGATGAGTATTTATCAATTTATGGCAATAAATACATTTGTTAAAAGCAATAAACTATGGCTGTTACCCATGCGATTGGAAGAGATGCCCAAACAAACAAAATTTTTCGATACCGTTTTTTCGATGGGTGTTTTATATCACCGTCGTTCTCCGTTCGATCATCTGTATGAATTGCGAGACGCTTTACACAACGACGGAGAACTGATATTGGAAACATTAATCATTAACGGAAAACAGGGCGAAACCCTTGTGCCTGTTGGCAGATATGCACAAATGAGAAACATCTGGTTTATTCCCTCTGCTCTTACTTTAGAGTTATGGCTAAAAAAAAGCGGATTTAAAAATATCAGATTAATCAACGTAACCGAAACAACTACACAAGAACAACGAAAAACAGAATGGATGACTTTCGATTCGTTAAGCGATTTTCTTTCTCCGACAAACCCAAACAAAACCGTTGAAGGATATCCCGCCCCAAAACGCGCAATCTTTATTGCAAATGCTCAATAATTTTTTTTACTTATTGAATCTTGTAACATTCTCTACATGCTTCTAACGTAATTTGACTCATTTCGTTCTCTTTTACAATAACCAACGTATGATAAAACTTTCCGGCGGGACCGGGACCGGGAAGATGTGCATTTACATAATATTTACCCGGTTTCACATTAAATCTACATATTCCTTCTTTATCCGTTTTTTTTACCAATCCGGATTCCGAATTTTCCTGTTTAAGTGTTATTGTTTCATTTGCCATCAAAGTACCGTCTAAATCTACCACCTTAACAAGAACCGTTCCCGTTTCAACTTTTGTCGTGTTTTCTTTGCACGATATGATAATTAGAAAAAAAAGCCCTAACCAACTTAAACGTTTCATTTTATCCCCCAAAATTTTTTAAAACAAATCGGTTTTCTGATATCCCGTTTTATTGTGTTTTTAGAATATTTGGAATGTTGTTTATATTAAAATAAAAAAATTCTTTTTTTTTTTCTTTAAAAACTGTGTCTCAATTTTATTTATCCGGAAACTATTAATGATTATATCAAAAATAAAATTATTTAAATAAGACAAATTATCCACTTGAAAAGCTTAAGGTAATTACTTACAATTTGTATTTAAAAAATAAAATATATGTGAGGAATAGATGCTAAAAGTATTAGATGTTGATTTAACACCGAATCCACAGGCTTTAAAGTTTGTGCTTAATCAAAAGTTGTTAAATTTTGAAACCAGAAATTTTCAGAATAAAGAAGAAGCGGAAAAAGATCCGTTGGCAAAAATGATTTTTGAAATAGAAGGAGTTGTTTCCGTTTTTTATATGGATAAATTTGTTACTATCGAGAAAGAACCCTCAGTAAGTTGGAATAAAATTCAACGTCCTTTTTCCGAATTGATAAAATCGTTTGATGTTTCTTTAATACCCGAAGAAAAAATTCTTGAAGGAAAATCTCTTGAAGAAACGGAAACCTTCAAAAAGATAAATGAAATTATTAACGACCGCATAAAGCCGGCACTGGCGGCAGACGGCGGCGGTTTGGAAGTTTTGGACTTTGCAGAAAACAAACTTATCATACACTATCAAGGTGCTTGCGGAACATGTCCCAGTGCATTACGCGGAACACTTGTTGCTATTGAAAATCTTTTACACAAAGAGGTAGGTCCCGAAATTTCCGTTCAGTTAGGATAAAAATTCCAAATCGGTTCTTTTGGTTTTTTTAAGCTAAAAGAACCGTATCATTCCAAATTATTATCCTTTAATTCTTTTTCTATTTCTTTTAATCGTTTCTCCGTTTTTAACAGAAACAGAAAGATGCCCGCCCAAATTATCAATGAAATAATTAAAACTATATATATGGAATTCTGTCTTAAAAACTCTAATATCCCTTCCAAAATAACCTCAAATATATTTTCCAGAAAGTTTTTCTTTAATAATAATAGATTTATACGTTAATTTCCAAATCCAAAAATATAGGATGGTAAAAGCAATCAGAGAAAGGAAAAAGATTAATTGCATATTACCGTTCATATTAAAATCCAATACGGGTCCCGCAGTATTATCGTTTGCCGAACCCGGATGTAACCCCGCCATTATACGCGGCATAATAAATATAAAAAAGGGAACAGTAATAAATGCTATAACAGAATAAACAGCCGATAGCTTTGCTCGCTTTTCCACATCTTCAATTGACGAACGAAGAGCAAAAAGAGAGCCGTATATCAACAGCAAAACAAAAATTGATGTTTCTCTCGGATCCCAATTCCAAAACGTTCCCCAAGCAAATTTTGCCCACAAAGAGCCGGTTACAGTTGCAAGCACCACAAACATCATCCCTATCTGTAAAGCAGCTAACGATTTTGCATCGTCGTCAAGATTATTACTCCTTAAATATTTTATCCCGAAAATCATTGCAACCAAAAAGGAAAGCGTTGCAAGCCACGATGCGGGAACATGAAAAAAGATTATTCTTGCCTGGTCTCCGAGCCCCGGAATATTGGGAAATTGATACCATTCGGTTACATTTTGAACAAGCGGAAAGGAAATACCCGCAAATATAACAAAAGACATCAAGAAAAAGAGTAATCCCTTCCATAAAAAATTAAGTTTCATATATTTTGAATATTATTATTTTCAATAAGCTAAAACTATTTATATTACCGATAAGTTACAATTAACAAATTTACCGAATAAACATTTTAAACAATTTTATTTATTTATAATCTATAACAATTGGCGGGATAAGTAAGTAAATTTGTAATTGTAATTTTAAAAATATTCGAATGTAAAATGAAACCACGAATTGTTTTTTTTACGATATCCTTTCTTTTTTTTATTGCCTCGTGCAACAAAAAAAACAACAACTCCGCCGATTTGGTTCTTATTAACGGCAACATTGCAACGCTGGACGAAAAAATTCCGAAAGTTGAAGCACTTGCCGTAAAAGCCGATACTATCCAAAGCCTCGGTACTACAAAATCGATTAAACAACTAATAGGAGACAGAACAAAAGTAATAGATTTAAAAGGGAAATTTGTAATGCCCGGATTTTTCGAGAGCCACGCACACTTTTTATCCCTCGGAGAATCGAAAATGGAGTTGGATTTAAGTAAAGCCTCAAATTGGGATGACATTATTGCAATGGTTGCCGAAGCCGCTGAAAAAGCAAATCCCGGAGAGTGGATTATCGGAAGAGGTTGGCATCAGGAAAAATGGGACCCCGTTCCGGAAGATAATATTGAGGGTTACCCTCGCCATAATGTTTTAAGCTCCGCAACTCCTTATAACCCGGTATTGTTGCAACACGCAAGCGGGCATGCTCTCTTTGCCAATAAATATGCCATGAATTTGGCAAAGGTGGATACTTCCGTAAAAAACCCGAAAGGGGGACGCATTGTACGCGACAGTTTAAAAAACGCCATAGGTGTTTTTGAAGAAGAAGCAATGCCCGTTATTTATAACGAATATCAAAAATATATGGATAACCGCTCCGATGAGGAGATAAAAAACAGAATGAAAAAAGCGGTTGCTCTTGCCGTTAAAGAATGTTTAAAATATGGCATTACTTCCTTTGAAGATGCCGGTTCAACTTTTGAAGAAATTGATTTTTTCAAAGAGCTGATAGATTCCGGTAAATTGCCGTTACGTTTGAACGTAATGATTCTCGAAAAAAACAGTAAATTAAAAGAAAAGATTAGTGATTATAAAATTATTAATTACGGCAATAATCATTTAACCGTAAGGGCAATTAAAAGATATATGGACGGTGCTTTAGGTTCACGCGGGGCTTGGATGCTTAGCGATTATTCCGATTTACCCGAACACAGGGGGTTTAATGTTACTCCTCTTAAAACAATTAGGGAAACAGCCCGAATAGCAATCGAAAACGGATTCCAATTATGTACCCATGCAATAGGAGATAAAGCAAACAGAGAAACCTTAAATATTTACGGAAAAATATTTAAGCAAAATCCCGATAAAACAGATTTACGTTGGAGGGTTGAGCATGCCCAGCATCTTGCTCGTCAAGATATCCCTCGTTTTGCACAGCTTGGTGTTATTGCCGCAATGCAACCGATACATGCAACATCCGACGCTCCTTTTGTTATTAAGCGACTCGGACACGAACGCGCAAAAAGAGGAGCTTATGTTTGGCGTAAATTAATAGACAGCGGAGCAATAATTTGCAGCGGCACCGATGCACCGGTCGAAAGTGTAAATACAATCGAAAATTACTACGCAGCCGTTACACGTAAATTAAATAACGGTAAAAGTTTTTTCCCCGAAGAAAAAATGACGAGAGAGGAAGCCCTTAAATCGTACACATATAACGGAGCTTACGCCGCTTTTCAAGAACAACACCTGGGCTTGCTCCAAATCGGAATGTTAGCCGATATTGCCGTACTTTCACAGGATATCACTTCCGTTCCCGAAGAAAGAATTAAAAACACTACCGTTGAAATGACAATAATCGGCGGTAAAATTGTTTATCAAAAAAACAGAAAAAAATAATGTTTAACTCTCAAAAAGAAAGATGGCAATACGGCAAAAAAATTAAGAACTTATTCAGTTCTTTCAGGTATTCAACACAGGAATTTTTTGCACGCAACGAATTTCCGGAATATACGGTCTTTTCCGTGCTTGCAATTATTACAGGAGCAACCGTGGGGTTAGCGGCTGTTTTTTTTCATGAATTAATACATTTTTTTGATAAACTGTTTTTTGATATTATCCTGAACAAATTTGTTTTTATCGGGATAGGAGTGGTTATTGCAATTCCCGTTATAGGTATGTTATTACAGGCATTAATGATTTATCTTTTCCCTGAAATTGCAAAACGAAAAGGGGTTATTGATGTTGTTAAAGCCGTTTCCACACGCGGCGGATATATTCCTTTCCGCACAACGCTTTTTCACACAATTGCTCCGGCAATTTGTATCGGCTCCGGAGGAACCGTGGGACCGGAAGGACCTGCAGCACAAATAGGCGGAGGCGTTGCCAGTAAACTGGGACAATTATTTGACCTTTCGGACCAACGCAAACGCATGTTTACCGCCACAGGTGCCGGTGCGGCAATAGCTGCCGTTTTTAATACTCCTTTGGGAGGAATCTTTTTCGCCTTAGAGGTTATTTTACTTAATGATTTCCACACCGTTACCTTTTCCGCTTTAATACTGGCTTCCGTTACGGCAAGTGTGATTTCACGCATATTTCTCGGGGATTCTCCGGCTTTTCAATTTCAACACATAAACATCGGGCAATATCAAGATTTTTATCTTTTTATTATTCTGGGAATTTTTGCCGGTTTAGTTTCGCTTTTGTTTATTAAATACTCCTCTACGGTCAACAAATTATTTAAACGGTATCTTAAAAAGAAATATCCCACTTGGTTACTTATGTCCGTTGTTGGATTGCTTGTCGGTATAAGCGGATTTTTTTACAGCGATATTTTCGGAATAGGTTACGAAACAATAAACAAATTTCTTAATACAAATGTAGCATGGCAATTTGTATTAATTGTAATTGTATTAAAATTTATTCTTGTTCCGCTAATCCTCAGTTCGGGAGGCTTCGGAGGCGTTTTTGCTCCCACACTTTTTATTGGTGCGGGGTTGGGTTATCTCTTTTCACTCTTCGTTAACTCTGCATTCGGGCTTTCTTTAGACACAACTACTTACGTTCTTGTGGGAATGGGTGCCTTTTTGGGTGGCGTTAATTCCATTCCCATTACAGCCATATTAATTATTTTTGAAATGACAAAAGATTACAATTTTATTTTACCCTTAATGCTTGCGGTTGTTATAAGCACAACAATTGTACAGTGGCGTTTAAAAGGCTCAATAATGGCAAAGCATTTGGAGGAAGAAGGATTTGAAATTACTTCGGGACGCGATGTTTCGGTTTTAAAATCTCTTTATGTCTCCGATGTTATTAACAAAGATTTATTTACGGTAAAAGCAAATTTACCCGTCCCTTCCTTAATAAGCAGGTTGGTGGAATCGCCCCACACAGTTGTTTATGTTGTAAACGACAAAGACGAAATTGTGGGCGTTATTACGGAAAACGAACTTATGCCCGTTATTACGGAATATAACTCCTTGGGGAAAATGCTTGTTGCCGGAGACATTGCCCGCACTGAAGTAACCATTGTTAACGAAGACGACAATTTGGAATTTGTATTCAGGTTATTGGGCAAAAGCAGTATCCATCAATTTCCCGTTAAATCCAAATCCGGCAAAATAATAGGCGTTGTAAGAAGACAAGATGTTATGCACGCTTACAACAGAGCAACAATGAAAATGAACGTAAAAGACAGTTTTGCAAACGAATTGCGAACACTTAACAAATCCAACATTGCCAAGGTTGCCGACGGATACTCGGTTATTGAAAAACCTGTTCCCCCTAATTTTGTGGGAAAAACTTTAACGGAATTAAAATTCAGAACAAAATACGGGTTGGAAATTTTAATGGTAAAACAACGTAAATCTTTCTATTCCGAATCCGGCGATGAAAAAATATTTATCCCCGATGTTAAATATCGTTTTCAACCCAACGATATGCTTGTGCTGTTCGGAGCAGATGATAAAATTAAAAAGTTTGAAAATTTATTTTACTAAAAGCCGAAAGTTATATCCAATAATTCTTTGTTCTTAACAAATTTTTCGAAAGAGGAATTAATAAATTCCGCTTTCGGTGCAATGGATTGATATTTTAACATTAGTGCTTTTGTAATACGCGGATTTATTACCGTTACCTTTGTTCCTCTTTGCAAATGCTTTTTAAAAAGCGCCCGGATGTGAACATCAGCATCGGAAAGGGAATAGCCTATAAAAACAATTTTTTTTGCCACGCGTATTTCACGACCCGCCTCGCTTAAAAGTTGTGTAACAACACGATGATTTATTTTTTGAGTAAAAGAAGGAGTTAAAATTAAAGTTTCAAAATCGGTTCCGTCAAGGGGACAAACATATTCGAACTTTGCATCTCTTTTTTTAGAATACCACGTAAGTTTTCCTTTATTTAAATCAATCTCCTTGTTCCACGGAGTAAGGAGTGTTTGATTGCAACAGTTACAATATTTCCAATTTAAACTTCCGTGCAGTTTAATAATTTTAAATGGTACGGGGTTTTCATTCTCTTCTGTTTCAACCGGTTTGTTGGGATTAATCCAAAAATTGAAATATTTTAATTCATCCAATCCGTTATAATTCATTAAATAAATAGAATAGTCTATATATCCTACGCGTTTAAATAATGGTTCAAAAGCTTGCTCCAAAAGGGTATCGTAATTTAAGGTTATTATAGAAATGTTTTTATTGCGTCTTTCCACCTCTTCCCAAAATTTACCGTAAATTCCGCTTTTCTTTTCGCTCTTTTTGTTTATTATAAAATAAATCAATTTTATTAAATACTCTTTTACTTTATGAATAACATCGTTTGTGTATGTTTTATTTAAGCTCTCGTTTTGTTGAATAAAATGCTCAAGAAAAAGGAAAACCGATTCCAAACGAGGATAGCTGTTTGCTGCCTCGTCATAAGCAAAATTATCTTTTATAAATTTTATAACAATTTTACCTATTTCGGAATGTGCAATCTCTTCGTCTTTTAAAATTGTAGGAAGTATATCTCGCTGAAGCGGCACCCCGTCCGGATGCGACGCACCGGCACCAAAGACAAAAAGAATGTCGCGTGTTACGGAATATTGAAGATATTTAATAGTTTTACCCATAAAAACAAAATTACCAAACTGTTTTAATAAGTTAAAGTGATTAAACTTTTTTTATTTTAACTCTTTTTTACAATAAAAATTTTACCACTAACAACTTTGCATATTAAACGGCTTTTCCCCATTTGTTTTTCGGAACAAAATTAACTATGAACAGACTAAAACGGCTGTTTTGATTTGTTTGACTTAGATAAGCGATAATTGTATATTTGTAAACTGTAAAAACAAAAATTTAGGATTTAGATATGGCTCATCATAAGTCAGCGAAGAAAAGAATACGACAAAATGTTAAAAGAAGAGCAAGAAACCAAGCAACACTTTCCAAGATGAAAACATTAATGAAAAAAGTACATGCTTCCGAAGATAAAGCGGCTGCAGAAGTTTTATTGAAAGAAGCGGTTTCATATATTGATAAATCTGTAAGTAAAGGGCGTTTGCATAAAAACACCGCCGCACGCAGAAAATCATCTCTTACAAGATATGTAAACAGCTTGGAAGCTTAGCCAAAGTTTCGGTAAAAATGTTTATAAAAAAAGCAGTCTTTAAAAGACTGCTTTTTTTATTCCAGTCCCAACTTCTCTTTTAACTCTTCCGGTATCGCGTTTTTATGCACCATAACGGAAATTGTCATTAATCTTACATACGGTTCCGACATATACCAAAATCCTTCGTAACCTCTTTTTGTACCCCAAGAATTTTTAGTGTAATAAAATCTCGTTCCGGCTTGGTCTTCGGCGATTCCGGTAACGTGCATCAAATGGTCGTCTGTAGCCAAATAAGTATCGAACGCTTTTTGTCTTTTTGCCTGAGTAATTTTTTCTTCGATTTCCGGTTTATCGGATTCTTTCCAATCATCAACGGGTATAACTGCGTAGCCGCTTCTGTAAAAATAATCTCTTCCAACGGCTCCGTCCCAAACAAAAGAGTATCCTTTCTCCAGAGAGTAATTCATAACTCTCATTAAATCGTCAAGGGGAATATTGTAGTATTCTGCATTTTGCCAATTATCCGGAATTTGCAAATCGACTTTTTCGTAAAACGGAATATGTGTGTAGGAAGTAAGTTCAACATAGTTGTCGGGATTAAATTCCAGAAATTGCGAGAATGTTTCAGGGGTATATTCGTTTCCTTCATACTCAAAGGTTTTTGGCACTTTACCGAGATAAACATCCAAAACCGAGTTAACGGCATCTTTCCATACAACAGAAATTCTTTTCCTTTCCGCTATAGTTTTTAACATTGCCGATAAAACGTTGTGCAACTCTCCGTTACTATATTCTGCTGTATCAACAATTTTTCCTTTGTAGGCATATTCCGGTATAATGCCGTGTTTTCCGATTACATTTATCACGTCGTGAGCCAACCCACCGGCACTAAAATTTGTTTCGCCGTGATAACGGATAAACCTTTCCGCCTTTAGCGGATAGTTTTCCCTTACAAAAAACATTTCGGATAAATCGAAACGCCCTTTCCCCTCTCTAAGCAATTCCGCTTCTATAAAAGAAGTTGTTGCAAAAGCCCAACAATTATTTGTTCTGTCTTGGCTTTTAACGGTTGTTGTTTCAATTTGTTTTATAATTTTAAACTCGTGTCTTTTCTTTGTTTCTTTTTTGTCTTCCGTTTGAGCAAACACGTTTATAAATATTAATGCAGTTAATAATACTATTCGTTTCATAATTGCCTCTTAATTAAAATAATAATTTATACAAAAATAAATAATATCCATCAAAAGAGATATTCATAATTAGCTACTTTTATGCTTATTGGTTAAATTGCATAATAATAAATACGGATATACAATGAATATATTTGCGGCAATAACTTGGAGTGTTTCTCCCGAAATCGTATCCTTCGGGTTTATCCATATTCGCTGGTACGGATTACTTTTTGCTCTTTCTTTTATTGTTGGTTTTAAAATAATGGAATGGATTTACAAAAAGGAGAACAAAAATCTTGACGACCTGAACGACCTTGTTTGGTATATGATTTTGGGAACGGTTATAGGTGCGCGTTTGGGGCATTGCCTTTTTTACAACCCCGAATACTATCTCTCAAATCCCGCCGAAATATTAAAAGTGTGGAAAGGAGGATTGGCAAGTCACGGAGCAGCCGTGGGAATTTTAACCGCAATTTGGTTTTATGTAAAAAAGAAAAAAACGGAAACTTATCTTTGGATAATGGACAGAGTTGTAATTACCGTTGCCCTTGCCGCATTCTTTATCCGCTTGGGAAATTTATTTAACTCCGAAATTATCGGGCATCCCACAAATGTTGCATGGGCGTTTATTTTTACTTCGGTAGATAATATTCCCCGTCATCCTACCCAACTTTATGAATCGTTGTTTTACCTTTTTTCTTTTGTAATAATCTTTTTTCAATACAAAAAACACAACGGGAAATTTTATGACGGTTATATTTTCGGACTCTTTTTAATCCTTATTTTCGGATTCAGAATTTTTATAGAGTTTTTTAAAGAAGACCAGACCTATTTTGAAGCCGGAATGATTTTAAATATGGGACAATTATTGAGCATTCCCCTTGTTATTGCCGGTATTTATTTTTTAGTAAAAGCAAAAAAGAAACACTCTAAAAACTAATGCACGATTATCAAACAACTTGGAATAACCGATACGGCGGCGGAAAATATCTTTTCGGCAAGGAGCCGAATGAATATTTTAAAAGCAAGTTGGATACTTTGTTTCCCCCCGCTTCCTTGCTTCTTCCCGGCGAAGGCGAAGGGAGAAACGCAGTATATGCAGCCAAATGCGGCTGGAATGTTACCGCCTTGGATTTCAGCAACCTTGCTCTTGAGCGGGCTAAAATTTTTGCGAAAAAAGAAAACGTTAATATAAATTTTGTTTACAATCATCTGCTGAACGATAAACTTCCTAAAAACAAATTCGATGTGCTCGGAATAACGTTCCTTCATTTTAACGGAGAAAACAAACGTCTTGTTCACACAAAACTTGCAAACGCCTTAAAAACAAAAGGGTATGTTATCTTGGAATGTTTCAGTAACGAACAATTAAAACTTATTACAGGCGGACCACGGAACAAAGACTCGCTATATACTATCGAAGAATTACAAGACTATTACAGCAACTTTAACTTTTTAGAATTGGAATATAAAAAGGTTTTGTTAAGCGAAGGGGAAGCCCATCAAGGTGAAGGTTACGTAATTAGAATGTTCGCTCAAAAGTTAAAGGATTAATATGACGGAAAAAGATTTTATAAACCGGTGGATTGAAACTGCGGAAAAACGTTTGCCCGATTTCCCTTCCGATTTTGTTGAAGGAATGGAAACGGAAAGATTTAATATGCCCGGGATGCCTGTTGTTCTCGGGTCGGAATTGTTTGGCCATTACGAATTGCTTGATTTACAAGGAAATCCGGTAATACAAACAGACGATTATAATTTTATTAAATTTATCCTTTACGCAAACAGAACAAAACCCGAGAACGTAAACAAACCGCTTGACACAGACAAATTAAGCTTGATTGTTAAGGAATACGAATTACAATTGGATTTGTTGATAAAAGATATTAAAACGGATTTGAAAAAAAAGTTGCCCGCCGGTGATTTTTTAAAAATCTCAAATCAAATTTTCAGCGCACTAAATTTACAGCGATATTAAAATGATTGAATTAAGTGAAAACATTTCGGAATATATTCGCTCTCTGTTTGGGGAGGAGTTTCTTGAAAAATACAGAACCTTTATTACTACGGATTATATTCCTTATGTAAGAATACCCGGCAATACGGAGGAACAGAAAATAATAACTTCAAAATTAAAAAATTACGGAATTAAGTTGGCAAAGGTTGAAAACGTTCCAAATGCATACTCGGTATTAGCCGGAAGCGATATAATAGGAAAAACCCTTGAACATACTTTGGGCAAATATTACATACAATCCCTCTCTTCCATGATTCCTCCATTAGTTTTAAATCCGACATCGGAAAACAGAACAATCGATTTGTGTGCCGCACCCGGCTCCAAAGCCACGCAGCTTTCGGAATTGATGGAAAACAGCGGCACGCTTTATGTTAACGAACCGAGCATAGGCAGAACAAAAGCCCTTGCTCACAATTTGGATAAATTAAATATTCTTAATGCCGGAATGCTTACAAACAAAGGGGAATTAATCAGTAAATATTTTAACAACTATTTTGACAAAATATTAATTGATGCCCCGTGTACCGGGCTTGGAATTGTACAGAAAAAACAAGAGGTAAGTAATTGGTGGAGTGTTAATCACGCGGTGGCATTAAGCGACACTCAATTTAAACTTTTGGTAAGCGGAATTAAATCGGCAAAAATAGGGGCGGAAATTGTTTACTCCACATGTACTTTAACATTTGAAGAGAACGAATTAATTGTAGATAAAATATTAAAGAAATATCCCGTTGAGCTTGTGGACATTGAACTTCCTGTAAAATCGCATCCCGGATTTACAAAATATATGGGCGTAAAACTTAACCCCGCCGTTGCAAAAACACGCAGAATAATTCCATGGGAAGTAAACTCGGAAGGTTTTTTTATCGCCAAATTTATCAAAACCGGCGAAACTATTCCTTCAAAAAAAGCGGAAATAAAAAGAGCGGAATTAACTTTTATAAATTGGAAAAGCAAAAACATTAAGCCTTACATAGAAGAATTATCCGATTGGTACGGTATCGATATTAAAGTGTTGCAAAACTATAAATATCTTTTCAAAAAAAACGAGTTTCAATTTATTAATTCAAGATGGTCTGCCGACAATCTTTCAATATTTGCAAGAAGCGGTTTGAAATTGGGCAAACTGGATAAGCACGGACAAATTGTTTTGCATACACTCGGTGCTCAAGCATTGCAAAAAGAGATAACCAAAAACATTGTAGAATTATCATCAAAGGAAGAATTAAAAATTTACCTCTCCGGCAGTACAATAAAAACATTTACGGATATTGAGCCGAAAGGACGCAAAGTTGTTAAATATAACGGAGAAATTTTGGGAAGCGCCATAGCAACAAGGGAAGGACTCAAAAGCCAATTTCCGCGAGCTTTACGTACAGCGGAAATTTTATTCTAATCTTTATATGGATGAAGAACTCATTGAAGTTTTGAGCAGTGTTTTTTTTCTATTATTTGTTTTCTTTATCAGTGTCTAAAATTGTAATTTACAAAACCGCATTTTGTTGTAAAACTTGATTTTAGAACACCACTCTCCCGTTTGTCTGTAAAATTAAAGGTGAAATCATAATGGGTATTATTATTACGGGCTCTTTTGTTTTTCTTGCAGCAGTTTTATCGCTATTTATACAACGAAAAAAAAGAGACAAAAAATTAAAGCAACTTAGAAACAGTTGGGGGAAAATTCCGGAAAACATACGTGACGAAGCATCCGTAAAAATGTTTTTTGAACTGAACAAAACCCCTTTACTTGATCATACTTACACTATTGATGAAAACACTTGGTATGACTTAAATTTCGATAAAATATTTTCATTAATAGATCGCTCTTCTACACCATGCGGCGCTCAATATCTGTTTTACTTATTACGACATCCGGTATTCAAAAAAGAGATTTTAGACAAACGCGAAAAACTGATTACCGATTTTTCGACGAATCCCGGTTTGCGAGAAGAAATACAACTTGCAATTCAAAGGCTGGAAGATGAAAACTCCAAATATTTACCCTATTCTCTTTGGAAAACCCTTCCCGATAAACCAAGCTATGCAAAAATTTTCCCCGTAATAAGCTTCGTTTCCATTCTTCTCCTTTTACTTGTTTTGTTTCAACTAATACATTACGGTATACTTATAGTTGTTTTCACCATTAATTTAATAATACGCTTTTACGAAAAGCGGAAAATTGATGTGTACATTTATTCGTTTCAATATCTTGGCATTTTGATTAGTGCAGCCGAAAAGATTTCCTCACTTAAGTTTAACGAACTAAAAGATATTCGTGAAGTTCTGTTAAAAAACCTGGAAGAGACAAGAATAATTGCAAAAAAGATATTTACTTTACAATTTAAAGACGAATTGGGGCTAATAGAATATTTGAATATTTATTTTATGTGGGATATATCAGGCTTTTATTCTGCCGTTAACAGAATAAAAAAACACATAGGCAAATTGAAAAAAATTTATGAAACGGTAGGTTATTTAGATGCATTGATTTCCGTTGCTTCTTTCCGTTCTAATTATAAAACGTTTTGCCGACCTTTATTCAACGAAGAGAATACGAACTATATCCTAACGGATATATACAATCCTTTACTTACCAAGCCCGTTACAAACACGTTTGAATTTAACAATAAAAATATAATTATCACCGGTTCCAATATGGCGGGCAAAACAACCTTTTTAAAAACAGTGGGGGTTAATGCTCTTCTTGCTCAAACAATTAATACATGCTTGGCTAAAAGCTATAAAGCCCCGTTCGTTAAAGTGATTTCGTCAATAAGCAGAGAAGATAATCTTGTAAAGGGAAAAAGTTATTACCTTGCGGAAGTAGAGTCGATTCAAAGACTTATAAAAGCATCAAAAACCAATATTATTCATCTGTTCATTTTAGACGAAATATTTCGCGGCACAAATTCTTCCGAACGGTTGGCGATTTCCATAGAAGTATTATACTACTTAGCCAACGGAAAAGACTTTAACCTTGTTGCCACACACGATTTGCAATTATGTGAAAAATTAAAAAGGATATATTCAAATTATCATTTCAGAGAAAAAGTTTGCGACCACGGGTTATCTTTTAACTACAAAATATACCCGGGTATTGCAACAACAAAAAATGCAATTGCGCTTTTAAAATATGTCGGTTATCCGAAAAGTATTGTAGAAAAAGCTTATAACCGGATTAATAATAACGAAATATAAAACACTCCGGATTTCGATTATTGCTGAAAACAATTAATACGTATGTGTTTACATTGCAAAAAAAGTCTTTACTTCCCTTTACTTTAAATAAGTAAAAAAAATCATTATATTTGTAAGCTAAATATAAATTAGGAGAGATAAATAATGGCTAAGAAACAAACTTTTGCCGATAAATCGAAAGGGAAAGGTAAAAACGCCGGCGTTACCGTTAAATTTGTTAAAACCGTAAAAACAGAAAACGGAAGCTATAAATTTAACGAAAAATTTGTACGTGTAGACGATATTAGTCAAGTTACATCATTAAAATAATTTGAATGGCGGCTTAAAATTTTGTTGTTGCATGAAGTTTAACTTCATGCAGCATTCTTACATTCCCCTCTTAATTAACACAAATTAATTAAAATTTTTCATACTCTTTTGCCCGTTAAGGTTACTTATACTTGCAACTAAAATTTTTACTCATTAAGTTTCATTTTAATTTAAATAAAATTAGGTGTAAAAATTATGCCTCCCATTTCACACACTTGGCTTCCTTTCCTCTATTTGTACGGGGTAGGGGGAATCTTCTTTCTAATCGGAATGATTATTATCAAAAAAAGCAACGCTATCGATTTAACAAAAAAACGTCATCGTTATTGGTATCGCGTTTTAATTTTCGGTTACTTTTATTTTGTGGCTTTTCACGCAATTACAACATTAATAGCATTATATTGGTAAAAAATGGAAACAGCATCAAATCATATTCAAACTACATTTCACAGCATCGGCTCTTCAACGGATTGGATTGTAATGGTTGTTTACTTCCTTGCAATCATGTTTTTCGGGAGCTATTTCGGTAAATATAACAGAAGTACAAAAGATTTCTTTTTCGGCGGAAGGCGTTTTGCTTGGTGGCTTATTGCGTTTTCCATTGTTGCTACCGGAGTTGGAAGTCATAGCTTTGTTAAATATTCCGCAAAAGGATTTCAATACGGTTTTTCGTCAACCATGACTTACATTAACGATTGGTTTTTTCTTCCGTTTTTTCTTTTCGGGTGGCTGCCTATAATTGTTTATACTAAAATTCGTTCCATTCCGGAATACTTTGAAAAACGCTTTTCTCCTTCGGCAAGGTTTTTATCCACAATTTTGCTTTTACTATATATGATTGGATATATCGGCATCGGATTCCTCACTCTCGGTAAAGCCGTATTGCCAATGTTACCCGATTCTTTCTCTTTTTTAGGAATGCACTTTCAAATTACATTAATGGGAGCAATTATTGTTATTGCAATAATTACGGGAATTTATATCACTTTTGGCGGACAAACCGCCGTTATATTTACCGATTTATTGCAAGGCTTTATTCTTCTTTTTGCAGGCTTCCTTTTGTTCTTTTTAGGTCTCTCCTATTTGGGCGGATTTGAAAATTTTTGGCATTTGCTCCCCACAAGTTGGAAATTACCTTTGGCTGACTTAACCAAGCCGCCGGATTTTAATTTTGTGGGAATTTTTTGGCAGGACGGTGTTGCCGGCTCTATCGGTTTCCTTTTTATGAATATGGGATTGATAATGAGATTTATGGCAACAAAGAGTGTGGACGAGGGAAGAAAAGCCGCAACTTTTAATATTCTTTTTATGCTCCCTCTTTCCGCAATTGTTGTGGGTAATGCCGGATGGATCGGAAAAGCCATTTCCGTTGCTCATCCCGATGTTGTTCCCCCTTCAACCTCTCCCGACCAAATTTTTGTTGTGGTTGCAAATATTGTTGCACTGCCGGGAGTGTTCGGTTTTATTATGGCGGCATTAACCGCAGCTTTGATGTCCACTGTAGATACTTTAATTAATGCTACGGCTGCAATCTATATTAACGATATTTACAGACCGATAAAAGAGTATTTCCGCAAAGGGAAAAAAGAAGACTCGAGAAAAGTAAAAGATAAAAAAGAGCTTGCCGCCGCACGTTGGTCTTCCGTGGCCATTACTGCTCTCGGGGTGGTTTCCGTTTTGGCATTTAAAGGGTTTCCTACCGTGTACGAAGCACACGGATATTTTCACTCTACTCTTACACCGCCTCTTGTGGTTGCAATCTTTTTAGGCATTTTCTGGAAAAAATTCACGCCTGCCGCCGTTATCACTTCTTTTGTAGGCGGCGTTGCTTTGATGATACTCGGTTTGCACGACCCCAATTTAATTACACCGTTTGCACACGGAATAAAAATGAATCCGGAACATCCGTATTCATATATCCGTGCCTTATATAATTTGATTGTTTGTTCGTCCGTTGCGGTTCTTACCACTTATACTACAAATATTCAGAAACAAATTGTTGCAAAAATAAAACGGAAAGAGAATCATAAACAAATTATTTATGCCTTAACAGGCTTGGCGGCACTATTGTTTGTATTGTTGGTAATAAACGTCGGGGCTTTTGCAATTCAATTTATAGCAATTATTGTTATGGTTGCTTCCGTCGCAATTGTTACAACTTATCTTGTTAAATACGACGAAGAAAAACAAACGGAAGGATTAACCGTTTGGTCGCTGGCAAAAGCAAAAGAGATGTTCAAAGGAGGCAAAATAAACGATGCCGAAGGTGAAACAATAAAAGTAAATTGGAAATTAAAAGAAGGCGACGAGTACACCGCAAACTTTTCTAAAAACGACATGGAAAAAATGAAAGCAAACGTTGGGGATTTGGTTTACATTTGCGATGCCCGTAAATACCTTGGCGGATTAAAATCAATCCATACCGTTTTCGGGGAGCCGCACGAAGAAGACGGTGTAGTATATATCAACAACGAAGAACTTCTAAACGGCGTATTTATCGAAGGGAAAATTCTTACTGCTGAAAAAGAGATGTAAAAAATAAAAACAGAGGAATAGCGATAAGGGATTATCCTTTATCGCTATTTTTTTTAATAAAAAACTTGAATCCCCTTGCTTAAACATTATATCGACTTTCCTAATGTAGATGCTTAAAAGATGCACGAATTATATAAATAATTTATTGTTAACCGAAATAATTCTAACTAAAGCTAATAATTGATAAATAAAAGCTTTAACCGTTCAAGTAATTGTTAGTAAATTTTAAGCCGAGTTCTTTTGCCTCTTTTAAAATTCCAAGAATATTAAAAGGAAAGCTCCGTAGATACAACATTTGTAAAACAACTGCACAGAAAAAAAGCTCCGCAATTTAAATTGCGGAGCTTTTAACTGAAATCTGAAAATCTGATATCTATTTAACCAACAACGCTTTTTTAACTTGTGTAAAGTTTTTATTTGAGTTTATAGCACTAGCTTTAATGTTTATCAAATAAATACCGCTTGGTAAATCATTAGCATTCCAAGTAGTTTCAAAACTACCGGCTTGTTTTAATCCGTCAACAAGAACTGCTACGCTTTGCCCTAACATATTGAATACCTCTATTTTAACATTGCTTGCTTCCGGTATGCCGTATTTTATCATCGTGCTTGGGTTAAACGGATTCGGATAGTTTTGATGCAATTTATAATCATGAAGATATTTGTTTACTTGTTCTACTTTTGTTGTACTATTTGAACATAGCAGTTGTATTTCTTGAATTGTTAAAGCTCTATTATAAATTCTAATATCATCAATTTTACCATTAAAAAAGCTATTTCCAGTACCACCGCCGGAAATATTACCAATTTTTAATGAATTAAATAGACTAGAGTTAGGATAATTTCCGGCATCAATTGTATTAACTTGTTGACCATCGATAAATAGTTTTCCGATAGTACCCTTTACAACTCCAACAACATGATACCATTTATCAATTAATAGTGAATTATTAGTATAAACGATTGCACTAACTGCTGGATCTGTTACCCATTTTAAGAGTGCTTTTCCAGAACTGTTTATTCTAAGTCCTTCCTGATCTCTAGAGGACTCTCCGTAATCTACTAAAAACTTTAAAGTGTTTGGTATTTCATTCATTTTTACCCAGATTGATATAGTATGGTCAGAAGAAGCAAAGTTACTCAAAGTTGTATTCACAGTACATGATATCTCATCATTTGCACCATCAAAACTATAAGCACTATTAGAATTATCAAATCTATCATTTGTTAAAATTGCACCATTTACTGTCCCATGATTTTCGTACCCACTTTCATCATTTGCATTTCCATTAAAAGGATAATAAGCAATTAATCCTTGATTAATATCTTGTGATAGCAGTAATCTACCAAAAGCAAATAATAGTGCAATTGAAAATAATACGATTTTTTTCGTTTTTTTACCCCATATTTAGTTTGTAATTGTATCTTTTCTACTGAAGAAAATGTAATTCTAGCTAATTTTTAACAACACAAGGGAAGTTTACAATAAATTTGTTAGTTATACATATTATTACTAAATAATAATACATATTCTATTAAGAAACATTTGTGCCAGTATAGAAAAGTCCATTATTAGACAAACAATAAGGTTTTAGTTAACATAATTCAACAAAACCACAAACATAGTTTACACTTGCTATAAACTATGTTCACAAATTGTGTTAAATATTTGTAACTAATTAAACATTTAATTAGTTTTGTCTAGGGGGTTAAATCATAATGAAATTTTTAAAATTTTCTTTTATATTCTGGGCTTTTTTCTCACATGCTTTATTTTCTCAACTGAATTACTTGCCTTATAAATTAGAATTCAGTTCTATAGTTTATAGCGAGTACCCTATGTTTGAAGGGCATGTTTTTAATAAAACCGAAACCGTTTTAATAGGTTGCCAATTGCGACCGTTGCCGGGCTATCCCGAATTTAGAATTTCCGATAAAATGTACGGGTTTATTGATAACATTATGGCTAATTCTGAATACCCCGAAATAAGTGCACATCTTTATGTTGTTGATATTGATAACGACGGATTAGACGAGATTGTTATTCCGTTTATCGGTAAAAAGACGATTAAATTTCTACTTTACGATTACAAAAACGGAAAAGCTGAGATTACAGAAATTTTTAAATTAAAGTTAACCGAAAAAGAGAAAACAAGATATAATTTTAACTACTCTCATATAAATATTAATAATTCCAAAGAGGATATATTACTAATAAACCTTAACTCGTCATATCCTAAAATCGGTTCAATAAGGGGTGTTTTTGCGATAGATATAAAAGCAAAAAAACAACTTTGGTATTACCCCACAGCCGATTATTGCACTGCTTTTGCATTGGAATCAGTTAATGACGATTATATAATTATTGCTTCAAGTTCGGTTTCAAACGGAGTAGCTTTTTCGAATAACACATTTTTTAAAGTAACAAAAAAGGGCACATATAAACCATACAAAACAGCTTATACAAAAATTAATTCCATGGTATTAGATACAACTGCAACAGACTACTCAACCGATGAAACCGCCGATCTTATTTGCATTGATAAAACAGGTAAAAAAGTTTGGGAAAAAAAATTCGGGGAGAATTTTGTTTGGGGAGCAATAACTCAAGACGAAGGAAATATAATTTATTGCCCTAAACACAGATATTCGAAAGATACTGTTAAAAGCAGATTGTTTTTAATTAATCCTGCAAACGGAGATATATTAAAAGAGAAAAAAATAAGGGAAAACAAAGTAAGAGGTTTTGCGTTAAAGGAGAAACGAATATTTATTAATTTTATTAACGATTTATCGGATGTTTACGATTATAATTTTAATAAATTGAATAAGGAACCGATAAAAAAATGCAGAATCAGTGATTACTTCAAAACGGACGGCAAATATTTTTATCTCGGTTTGGCTTTTGATAATAAAAGCAACTATACCGTTGTTTATAATGAAAACTTTGAATTGGTTGCTAAATCAAAATCAAACAGTTATCAACCATTTTATTTCCCGTCAATCGGTAAAATCGTAAGGTATGAAGATAAGAATCAACATACATTATATAGCTTGGTATATATTCCCTGGTATATGCGTATTAGTCCTTCTCAATTATGGAGATATTCATTTATTATTTCACTTCTTTTAATATTACTTATTTTCTCATGGGGATACTCTCACTATAAGGCATCAAAAACAATTAAAGAACAAAAACTTAAATTAGAGAAAACCACCTCCGAGTTAATCAGAAAAGAAAAACTATCGGTTCTCGGAACAATAGCCAGCAGTGTTGCACACGAGCTTAATAGCCCGCTCGGGGCAATATTAAATAGTGCCC
This sequence comes from uncultured Melioribacteraceae bacterium, assembly GCA_964617555.1. GTDB lineage: Bacteria > Bacteroidota > Ignavibacteria > Ignavibacteriales > Melioribacteraceae > 1-14-2-50-31-20. The sequence goes on from CAZTYP010000098.1 coordinate 38,024, forward strand.
AGAGAATTTTAAAACGGAATAAACTTGAGGAATTCGACAGAGAGAATGCTCAATTAATCGAATCGGCTACTATAAGTTGTAAAACAATAGTTCATAAATTTTTAGCCGCATCTAAGCCGAATGAACAAATAGTCGGATGCTACTTAGGGGAAGCGACAAATAATTGGCTAAAACTTTATGGACGACAACTTTCATCAACCAATATATTATTAATTACAAATATTGAAAAAAACTGTTACCTAAGAATCAACAACGTTGAGATGCATCAAATTATTAATAATCTCATCTCAAACGCTCGGTTTCAACTTGTTAATGTAAATATTATCGATAAAAAGATTTTTATTGCTTCCGAAAGATATAAAGATTATTGCCGTATAACTTTTGAAGATAACGGCGGAGGATTTTCCGAAGAAGTTTTCGCTCATAAATTTAAAGCTTTTTACACAACAAAACAGGAAGGGCAGGGAACAGGATTGGGCTTATGGACCGTAAAAAAAATAATTGATAATATTAACGGTAAAATCGAAATTACAAATTCCGAAAAAGGAGCAAAGATAACTATTGATATTCCTTTATTTATAAACAACAAAGTATCTTAAAATGAATAATAAATTAAATATTATTGCAATTGACGACGACGAACACTCTTTAAAAAACATAGTCCTTTCCGTTAAAGCATTGGGGCATAATGTTACAGCATATTTATCATCTCAAAAAGCAATTGATAAAATACAAAACACAGATTTCGATATTGCAATTGTTGATATTATAATGCCGGGGAAAGATGGAATTACATTAATAAAAGAAACAAAATCTATAAAACCGGATTTGAAATTTATTTTAATTACCGGATATTCGGACGAAACGAATTTGATTAGAGGAATAAAACTCGGGGTAGATGATTTTCTGAAAAAGCCGTATAACATCGAGGAGCTTGATGCGGCAATAAAAAAAATAATAAAAATAAAAGAGATAGAAAGGGAGAACAAAAGACTTACGGAAATATTGAAAAAAGAGAATCAATTTTTGAATATTCAATATTCCAAAAACAATAATTCGGAAGAAGACGATTTTATTGTCGGCAATTCTAAAATAATGAAGAATTTATATTTGCAAGCCCAAAGAGCTTCTATGCATTCCCTTGATATATTAATTTCCGGAGAAAGCGGCGTGGGAAAAGAGGTACTTGCAAAATTTATTCACAAAACCGGTTCGCGCGCAAACAAACCTTTCGTTCCTATTAATTGCGCTTCCCTTTCTCCTTCTCTTTTTGAAGCCGAACTTTTCGGCTACGAAAAAGGGGCATATACCGGTGCAATAAATTCTCAGGCGGGGCTTTTCGAAATTGCCGATGGCGGAATATTATTTCTTGACGAAGTAACCGAAATTACTCCGGAGTTACAAGCAAAACTATTACGCGTTGTCGAAACAAAAACTGTCCGCAGAGTGGGTAGTAATAACGAATTTAAATTCGATGTTCAGATAATTGCAACAACAAACAGAGATGTTGAGGCGGCAATAAAAGAAAAAACCTTCAGAAGCGACTTATATTTTCGACTTGCAAATTTTGAATTATATATACCTCCTTTGCGCGAAAGAACCGGAGATTTTGAATTACTTATAAATTATTTTTTGAAAATATATTCCAAAAAATTTAACTACACACTAAAACCGATTCCACCGGAATATATGGAAAAATTAAAAACCCTCGAATGGCCCGGAAACATAAGACAACTCTCAACTTTTATACAAAAATGGGTACTTTTTGCGGATAGTGATTTTTTTATATCTCCTTTTGAAAAAAACGGTAAAACCGATAATTCCGCCAACGGTAAGTTCAGTTTTTACATGGAAGAATTAACCATGGCGGAACTAAACAAAGTAAAAAAAACACTTATTGAAAAAGTGCTTGAAAAATACGACGGGAACAAATCAAGAACCGCAAAACACTTAGGATTAAGCTATGCCGGTTTACTAAAAATGTTAAAGGGTTTTTCCTAAAATCGGTTTACTCTACTATCCCATACTTTCAACAAGTTCGGCGGCTTTTTCAAAATCGTCGGGTGTATCAATTTCCATACATTTATAGTTACCTACCTTAATAGGATATATTTCGGCACCACTGTTTATTGCTTCTTGAAATGCCGCCTCGTAAAAGATATCAACTTGTTTTTCGTCAAGAATTTTTCTGTCGAGAATTGTAAACAGATTATAAACCAACTTATCCGAAAAAAGCTCGATGCCTATTGATTCTCCGACCGCATCTGTTATATTTACTGTTTTACTTATCTCTTTAATGAAGCCTTTCTCCGAAAGAGCACATTTAATCTCTTCCTCGCCTAAATTATCGGTTTTACGCAAAGCAAGAACATTTTCTTTTCCCGAATTAATTAACAAAGAAACTATTCTGCCGTCGAAAACAATATCACTGTCAAGTAACAACATATCGTATCCCAATATTTCGCGTTTTGCAAGCCATAACGAGTAAATATTATTTGTAGTGTTATATTTCGAGTTAAATATAAACTTAAAATTAATTTCCGGATATTTTTCCGTTAAAAAACTCTCTACCATCTCTTTAAGGTATCCGGTAACAACTATTACTTCCGAAACGTTGTTCATTATCAAATTATCTATTGTGCGTTCAAGTATCGATTTTGTTCCCACTTTAAGAAGACATTTCGGAGTACTATCCGTTAAGGGTCTTAAACGGGATGCTACACCTGCAGCAAGTATTACGGCTTTCATTCTATTGTTTCCCCCGATTTTATTGATTTATTAATTTTTTGTTGTATAAAAAAAAGAGCTGAAGCATAAAGATTACCTGCAATTACAAGTGTCCACATAAACAAATCCAATCTGTTAATAAACGAAGCAATTATGATAATTGTTAATTCGGTTGTAGGACCTAAATATGTCCAGAAACGGATAATCTTTCTATTCTTTTTCAGGTAATCTTCCCGATTATAAACCGTATTTTTATTCTCTTTTTTTTCCGATGCTTTTATTTGGGCAAAAGAATATTTAAGATAAATCCACACAATAAATTTTTGAAAATATTTTCCTTTCTCATTTTTTAATTTTTCCATTTCGGCTTTAAACTCTTTTAAGCTTTCGCCTAAGGTCGATTTTCGATTAAACGCATAATCCAAAAATTTATTACGGTAATAATCGAGCGTTGCCGCATGAACAACATTACTGATTCCGGTCAAAACCAATAAGCTCCAATAAAACAAGGGATTACCGGAATTGCTTGCAAAACCGAAACCTATTCCCAAATAAACCGTAACTGTTACAACATAATCCGCAATACCATCCAGCACTCTTCCGAAAAAAGTTCCGTTTTTTTTCAGACGCGCAATCATTCCGTCGCTGCAATCAAGCACATCGTATATTATAAGCAAAACAGCACCTGCAGCAAGAGCCGTAGAAGTGTTGGCAAAATAAAACAATCCGCCCGTAACGCCGGCAATTAAAGCCAAAACCGTAATTTGATTTGGTGTTAAACTTGTTTTATAAACGGCTTTTACAAACAGAAAAGCAAGAGGACGGTAAAAAATCAAATCCAAAAACTCCTCAACTTCAATAAGTTTTAACGAGGATTTATACTCTTGAAACCAACTCATGAATTGTACGACTTATAAAATTCCGATATTGCATTAATTACTTTTCTATTTTCCTCTTGTGTACCGATTGTAATACGTAAATGTGAATTAACAATTTCTTCGTTCATAAATTTAATTACAATCTCTTTTTCCAAAAGAAATTTTTTCAATTCGTCCATAGATTTTTTAGGCACTTTCACAAGCACGAAATTAGCTTCGGATTTGAAGACTTTCAGATTGTCAATTTTATTAAGTTCGGTAAAATAGAGGTCTCTGTCGGCAGCCATTTTTTCGGCTATGTTATTGTAATAATCAACGGAATCCAATGCGGCAAGCCCGATTTTTTCTGAGATTCTGTTATACCCCAAATAACGGTTGGATATTTTCTTGATACGCAACAACCCCTCTCCAATAACGGCATATCCTATTCTTATTCCCGCCAAAGCATACAATTTCGAAAAAGTTCTGATAATAATTAGGTTGGGGTATTTGTTTACCAACATCGAAGCTTTATTATTGCTGCTGCTGAACCAATAAGCTTCGTCAAGCACCACAACGCTGTCCGACAGTCTGTCTAAAAGATATAAAAGCTCGTCGTCGGAAATTGAATTACCCGTGGGATTATTAGGCGAAGCAATAAAAACCACCTTCGGTTTTTCGGTATTATAAATTTCCAAAAGTTTATTAATATCGTACTCAAAAGATATTTCCCCTTCTACCAAAGGGTATTCCACGTTTGTGCCGTTTGTTTCGTTGGCTATTTCTTTGTAATACCACCACGAATGAGTTGGGATTAACAATTTATCATGTTCGTTATTAAGATAAGTTTGAACAACCTGTTTTAATAAATCTTCGGCTCCGTATGCAAGAAGAACACGTTCTTCGGAAATATTAAACTCTTCCGCAAGTCTTTTGGAAAGAGCGCTTTTATATCCTTTTTTGTAATCGGAAGAATAGATGTTAAACAAATCAGGAGTAACTGTTTTTACCACCTCTAAACATTTTGGAGATGGTCCGTAATTATTTTCATTTCGGTCAAGATAAATTATTGCCACAATAAACCCGCACTATATTATTATTTTTAAAAATTGAGCATTAAAAATAACAATAACTCCAACAAAAAAGAATATGAACTTTTTAATTACCCCAACTGCCCGAAAACAATACTGCCCCCTTTCCACAGAAGAAAAAAACCGATTACAAAAAGGGCTGCGCCGAGGCCACGAATAACAAAATTAAGATATGAAAGTTTTATTTTTTCACGATATTTAATAAGCAAAGACGTAAGGATATAAAACCAAACAAATCCGCCGGCAGCTAAAAAAACCGCATAAATAAGGCTGAGTAACAATGAATATGAAGCCGGTTGACTTTTGTTGGTTGAGTCAATTTTTTTTTCAAAAAAAACCGAATCTATTTTCTCCATTCCGCTTCCGGTATATTCTTGAATTGTAGCAACATTTTTCTCCATTAAAAATTCAAGGCCACCGGTATGCAACCCTACCGAAGAAGCAAAAGAGAGAACAATAAAAGAAGAAGTAAGCAACCCGAAAAAGAGAGAAGGATTTGTAAAATTAATAATCAAACCCGTTCGCAATCCCCCTTTATTTTCTTCAATATCCTTATTAACCTTTAACCCGGCTTCTTGAATATCTTGCAACTGCAATTTACTGCCCAAAACCTTACGGGCAACAAACATCAAAAAAACCGCACCTATAATAAGCAAATACGGAATAAGAAAATTATAAGAAGAAAACACGAGGGTCATTCCGTAAACTGCGGCAAGAACATAGACGGCTTCGGCAATTGAAGCACCGAGAGCGGTTCTAATGCAGAATCTTTTTTTTCCCTTAAGCGCATTGGATGTTATTAAAATGCTAACGGGACCCGCAATGGGTATTGCAAAAACAAAACCGGCCACAAAACCGATTAGCAAAACGGTAATTATTGTTTCAAACATTTATTAAAAAATTTAAATGAAAATTCAAATATATCTTATCCTTTGAGTAAATCAAATAATATTTAAGAATTGCCCTGCTCAAAAATTTTTTTAACATCATCAATTGTTAACGGTTTGGAAAGTACTCTCATTCGGTTATCTATTAAAAACATTGTGGGTGTTGCATATATATAATAATTAATTGCCGCTTTCCCGTCCCACCCTTTTAAATCGGAAAGATTAATAAAATTCATTTTATATTCGCGGATAACTTTTACCCAGTCTTTTTTTTCCGTATCAATGGAAACGGCTACAACTTCAATCTTTTTCTTTTTTTGATTATTGTAAAGATTAACCAAAGCGGGGAGATTTTTTTTACAGTGCGGGCACCAACTGGCGTAAAATAAAATCAAAATTTTATCCGTATTAATTTTACTAATATCAATTATTTTTCCGCTTGTATCGGGCAAAATAATATTCGGAACTTTATTACCTATTTTAAAATGTTTTGCTTGATTAATCCTTTTACGGATCGAAGATTTTAATTCCGCATTTATTTCCAAACCATCTTTAATAACGTAATTATCCACAATGTAATTTATTATCGCATCAAACCCGAACTCGGTAAATCCCTTAATCAAGTATTCCGTTATTTGTTGATACACCAATCTGTTTGTTCGGGATTTATACAACAACGTATCTACGGCTTTTTGAAATTCTTGTTCCAACAATTGTTTCGGCAAATTAGGATTTTTATAATAGGTTAAATATTCTATCACCTTGCTTGTAAACAAATCGGAATAAATTAATTCTTCGTCATTAAAATCAACATTATCCAAAGCGTGGTGTTTAAAATATTCAATCTGTTTCTCAATCGGCAAAGTACCGTCAACAATCGGAAGTTTTGCGGAACGAATATAACGGGCTACAAACGAAGAGGTATCTTTTTGAGAAATTATATTTACAAAACTAAGATATTCCGCTTGAAGTTGTTTTAATCTGTTAAGCGTTGTTGAATAATAACCGTCTCCTTTCGGATAATATCGCAAAATAACATTCAGCAATTCCGTCTTTTTTTTATATGCTTTATTCAACTCAACAAATTTATAATATAATTTATTACTCTCGGATTTAATTACTACCGTATTCGGGTAATTATTCTTATCTCTTTTAAGTTCAACATCTTCCCCGTCGTTTATAAAATTAACAAAAGATTTGTCGCCTAATTGTAATCTGTAAAATCCCCGCGGCCTTCCTTTCATGGAAAAACGGAACTCTTTTCCGGTAGCCGAAACGGTATCGATAACAATTGCCGTTTCCCCTTTTATTCGAAACAATTCCGCCGTTAAATCGGGCGAAGGAATTATTATTTTTATTTGCTGTGCCGATAAAACAAAACCGAAAAGGAAAAAGATTCCGGCTATCTTTTTTAAAAACATTTTACTGTTACTTTTTTTAAAATCGTTTACTTTACATTCAAAACATACTAAATAGTAAAAAGAGAAAAAAACAATTTTCAAACGGTTTAACCCAACATTTACTAAAAACAAAGATGGAACAGAAAAGGGTAACGTTTAACAGAAACAATATATAAATAGCAATATTATCGAATCCGTAAAACGGAAAAAGCATCTAATTACTTTGCTTATACTTTTATTTAAATAAAAGTATCTGCATTATTTGTTAAATTTAAAAATTCAAAAAAATCGGCATTTGTTTTAATATGAACAATTTGGAATTAAGCGAAAGAGAAAAATCGATTTTACGTTATGTTATACACCAATATATATTAACAGCAAACCCTGTTGGTTCGCGTAACATATCCAAAAAATACGATTTGGGCCTTTCGCCGGCAACAATACGTAATGTTATGGCAGATTTGGAAGATTCCGGTCTGCTCGGGCATCCGCATACCTCTGCCGGAAGAGTTCCTACTGATTTGGGATACAGGTTTTACGTTGATTCTTTAATGGGAAAACCCAAATTGCCGGCTACGGAAAAACGCGTGGCAAAATCGATAATAAAAGCATCAAGCAATAACGATACCGATGATTTAATAAAAGCGACTTCCGCTATTTTAAGTGATATTACTCATCAACTTGCGTGTATTACATATCCGCAGATGAATAATTCGCTTTTGGAAAGGATTCAAATCGTAAAACTTTCTTCAACCAAAATATTAATTGTGGTTACCGTTGCTTCGGGATTGGTTAAAACCATTACTTTGGAACTGCGTGCAAAATTCGGGCAAGCGGATCTGCAAAACATCCAAAGAATTCTTAACCAACGTCTTGCGGGATTAAGGTTCTCGGAAATAAGGGAAACAATTGTTGAACGATTCCAAAATATTTACTCTACCGAATACAAACCGATTATCCGTCTTTTTTTAGATTCGGCCGATAAAATTTTTTCCGACAAACTCAGTCGGAATAAATCGGTTGTTACCGGCACTAAAAACATATTAAAACAACCGGAATTTGAAGAATTTGAAAATTTTCAGGGTATAATAGAACTTGTTGAAGATAGAGATGTTATTATTCATGTTATGAATAATGCTGTTGATAATGTAAAAAGAATCAACGTGAAAATCGGCTCGGAAAACAAAGAAAAACGATTTACAAGCTATACGCTTGTTACAAAAAAATACAATGTGGGCGATTCTATGGGAAGCGTGGGAATAATAGGGCCCAAAAGAATGGAATACCCGAAAGTTATAGCAACCGTAGAATATATTGCAAAACTTTTAACGGAAACATTAAACTGATTTTAATGTTTTACCGATATAATTAAGATTTAAAAAAATAATATAAAGGAGAATTATGAAAAAGAATAAAAAAGAGAACGTGAAAGAAAAAGAGAAGAACACGAACAAAGAAACCGAAGAAAAAATTGAAGCCTCAACAAAAAAGGCAAAAGAAAAAACAGAGAAAAAAACAAAAGAAGAGAGTAATAAATTGAAAGAACGAATTGTCGAGTTAGAACAAAAGAACGAAGAGCTTAACGACAGATTAATTAGACGCCTAGCCGAATTTGATAACTATAAAAAAAGAACCGAAATTGAGAAAGAAGAATTATTCAAATACGCAGCCGAACCGTTTATTTTAAAAATACTTGCAGTATACGAAGATTTACAACGTTCATTGGCACATATAGATGACGAAAACAAAGACGGTTTAAAGGAAGGTCTTAAAATGGTTGCCGATAAATTTACACAAATTCTTACGGAACAAGGCGTAAAAAAGATTGATGCCTTGGGTAAAGAGTTCGACTTTGAATTTCACGAAGCTCTTCTTCAGCAAGAATCCGAAGATGTTCCGCCGAACACAATTATCAATGAAGTGGAATCGGGATATATGTATAAAGATAAAGTGTTAAAACATGCAAAGGTAGTTGTAAGTAAAGAGGCAGAAGAAAGCAAAGAAGCTCAAGACGAAAAAGAGAAAGAGGAATAAAAAATATGGCAAAAAAAGATTATTACGAAATTTTAGGTGTTAGTAAAAACGCTACCGATGATGAATTAAAAAAAGCATATAGAAAACTGGCAATGAAATATCACCCGGACAGAAATCCCGACGATAAAGAGGCCGAACAAAAATTTAAAGAAGCTGCGGAAGCATACGAAGTTTTAAGCAATAAAGAAAAACGGGCTAAATACGATAAGTTCGGGCATGCCGGAATGCACGGCGGACAAGATTTCCACGGCTTTAACAGTGCCGATGATATTTTCAGCCATTTTTCGGATATATTCGGCGGCGGTTTCGGCGGCGGCGGTTCTATTTTTGATGATATTTTCGGCGGCGGAACTTCCTCGGGCAGCAGAAGACAACGTAATACCGGAACACCTGGGCAAGATTTAAAAGTAACAATAAAACTTACCCTCGAAGAAATTGCAAAGGGAACAACTAAAAAAATAAAATTAAAAAAATATAAAAAATGCTCTGTTTGCGGCGGTACCGGAGCAAAAGATTCCGCAAGTTTTCAAACATGTTCGGTTTGCGGCGGCTCCGGCGAAGTAAAACAAGTTTCCCGCTCAATGTTCGGGCAATTTGTAAATATAACTCCATGCTCAAACTGCGGCGGCTCCGGAAAAGTAATAACCTCCCCTTGCACCGCATGTAAAGGAACCGGCAGAGTTTACGAAGAATCCACAATTAAAATAAATATACCCGCCGGAGTAACAGATAACAGTTATATGACGTTGCGTGGCGAAGGTCATGCGGGAAAAAACGGTGGCCCGGCAGGCGATATAATTGTAATTTTCCGCGAATTGCCACATGAATATTTTATTCGTGATGACGATAATATTATTTATGAACTTTCAATAAGTTACCCCGAAGCCGTACTCGGCACCGAGGTCGAAATTCCCACATTAACCGGAAGAGCAAAGTTGAAGATTGAACCCGGGACAGAATCGGGTAAATTTCTGAAAATGAGAGAAAAAGGAATTCAGCATTTGAACAGACACGGTGCGGGAGATCAATTGGTTAAAGTTAATATTCATGTGCCGCGAAAAATTAACACGCGTGAAAAAGAATTACTGAGAGAGTTGCAAACACAACCACATATTAAACCCAATAAATAATCAGCGGAAGTTAAAATTAGCTTTTACAAAAAAATAGGAAACAAATTCGGATTATCCGAAACGGAAACAAAGGTGTTGTTCTTTGTTTCCGCTTCGTTTGTTATCGGGGTTCTGGCTTACTATTTCAAATATAAAAACGAACTACCCATAAACAACCATTACGATTATTCATTTCAAGATTCTCTTTTCGAAAACTCTTCTTTTTCCGACACGATACAGAAAAGAGTTGATTATAAGCAAGAACTTTATGATTTTAGTGATAATAAATTGGAATCAGTTGGCACAAAAATTAATGTGAATACAGCAGATGTGAAAAAACTGATTTTACTTCCTGGAATAGGAAAAAAAACTGCCGAAAAAATTGTTGAGTATCGGAAAATTCATGGTAAATTTATAAAATCTTCCGACCTGCTTAAAGTAAAAGGCATCGGAAAAAAGAAGTTAAAAAAGATAGAAAAATTTTTAATTGTTAAATAAAATAATTTAAGCCGCTGGAGGTAAGATGAGCAAGAAAACAGAACCGTGGTACATTCATGCCGGTCTGTGGGTAGTAATTGCAATTTTAGTTGTAGTTTTAATTCAAGTTGCACTTATTGAACCAACCGAAATAATTAGAACACAAGAATATAACAAAAACGAAGCCCGTTTAAGAATGATTAATCTTAAACAAGCGGAGATACTTTACGAACAAAAATACGACAGGTTTACCGATAATCTTGATACATTAATTAATTTTATACGTAACGATTCCGGCGTTCTTGAACTGGTTTCAAAATATGATACTCTTAAAATATATACGGTTAAAGGGGATTCTACCGTACTTAAATCAAAAAATCCTTTTGTGGACTTAATATCCGTACCATATGGGGCTCCTACTTTTTACGATTCTCTTTACATAACTCCTATAAGCGGCCGCCGTTTTATAGTACAGATAGATACATTGGTTGAAGTAGATACCGTGATAAACAGAAGAGGGCGTATTGTTAAAATTGATTCTACTACAACAATCGGAAAACGTTATTTGATTAAGAATCCCGATAGCGATGATAAAATCGGCGATGTTAATTCCGATGCATTATTAAACACAGAATCTTGGGAATAAAATTACAACATGTTTTCTTCACTAAATCATGTTGGGTTTAACATTACAAAAACAAAATTACAACTTGTTGAAGTTGTAAAAGAAAAAGGGAATTATTGTTTGGAAAATGTAGATGAAGAGCCGTTTGATGAAAACGGCTTTCATTTTAATTATGACGAGTCAAATTTTATAAACACTCTTCAAACTGCTTTTACCTCCCTTACAAACAGAAACTTTCTTAAAAGCAAAAACGTTTCGTTTGCAATTCCTACGGAGTTATTTAAGTTTTTTAAAATTCCGTTCGAACCCTCTCTCTCCGATTCGGCATTCAAAAAACATCTCGAGTGGGAATTTAAAATGCTCTTTCCAACATTGGATAAAAACGATTACTTTTTGCAAAAACTGCAACTGGCAAAGAAAACCGGAATATTACAAGTTTTGGTTGTTGCACTTCCTAAAAATATTGCAACATCGTTGTATGAATTTTGTAAGCATAATAATTTGCGTTTACGATACATCAACGCCGCTTGTTTCAGTTCCGATTCAATTATTGATAAATCCGCAACTCTTTCGCTTTATGTTGAACAGAACTCCGTTTCAATTGCGTTTTATACCGAAGGCGAGTTGTTTGCCTTTATCAATAAACAAGCAACGGGAACAAATAAAATCACCGATATTCTTCTTGGTTTTGTTAAACAAACAAACATTACTTACGACTCGGTTTATATAGCCGGCACCGAAGATATGTTCGAGCTTAAAACCTATCTTGAAGAAACACTTAACACACCGGTAAAAATGTTTAATCCGTTTGCAACAATTAAACATTCCGAAACATTTATACAAAACGGACATTTTTTGAATACACCAAATTCTTTTGCCGCCGCAGCGGGAATTTGCTACAGAAAATTTTAAAATGAGAATTATCGCCGGTCAATATCGCGGACACCCCGTTAAATTTCCGAAATCAAAATTGGTAAGACCCACAACAGATAAGAATAAAGAAGCAATTTTTAATATGCTTAAACAATACGTTTTTTTTGACGGAATAAAAGTTTGCGACATATATGCAGGGTCCGGCTCTTTAGGTTTGGAAGCATTAAGCCGTGGTGCAGCCCAAGTTCATTTTGTGGAAAAGGATTTTAAAGTTAAAAAAATTCTTAAAGAAAACATTAACGGTTTAAAAGCATCCGAAAATTGTACGGTCTTTAATATGGAAGCCGTTAGATTTTCCAAACTTAAAGAACACGACAAATATGACTTGATTATTGCCGACCCCCCTTTTTTTAAACATGACATTCACAACGTCTATAAAAATATTCTGGATAATAATTTTATTGCAAATGACGGTGTTTTGTTAATTGAACGATCAATACAAACAAAAGAAAAAGATGAAAGAGCATTTGAACAAAAAGCAATAAAACGTTTGGGAGACAGTTTAATTTATATTTTCACACCCTAACATTCGGAATAAATTACGTGTAGGTTTAACAATCAAGTTCATTACGGATTATTTTTTGTACTGTATATTGCCAATTTCAATTGGTATATTTTTTGTCTAAATTAATTATATTCAAAACCGATATATAAAAAATGAAAAGAAAAAAAATAAAAATATTTTTTGCCTTATTATTTGTGACTCTCTTTTTTATAAACGCTTGTACACTCCGAGATGAAAACTCTGTTGAAGATCAAAACAATTTCGGATACCATACTTCGTCTGTGGCAAATATTCTGAACGGTACGTGTGCCGCTTCCGGCTGCCATGCAAGCAAATCCAATCAAAACGGATTAAGTACGGAAAGATATTCCGAGTTCCTAAAGGGCGGCAATATGCGTCCCTACGAAAAAGGCGGCTATTATGGCGGCGAAGCAATTATTCCCTACAATTCCGAAAAAAGTTTAATGATTCAACTTGTAAAAGGCGAAGTAATTTCAAAAACAAAATATAATCACAAAATTTTAACCGAGGGGCAAATTTCCACATTGGAAACATGGATAAAAAACGGTGCAAAAGATTATTTCGGGAAACCCGCTTTTTCTCAACCGGAAAGTTACCGAGTATATGTTTGCAATAACGGAAGTAATAATGTTTCAGTTATTGACGGAACAAAAAAAGTTGTTTCGTATCTCTTTAATATTTACGGGGATAACCCAGACCAAGATAATTCTCCAAATTGGATTGCGGAATACGGAAGTTATTATTACGTAACACTCGGCAATGCCGGAAAAATTTTAAAGGTACGTAAAAGCGATAACACTATTGCCGGAGAACTAAGTTTAACCAAGCCGGGCATGATTGTAATTAACTCTCTCGGTTCAAAGGCTTATATAGCAAGAGCATACGATTCCCTCTCGGTTTATAATTCTATTTTTGTTGTTAACATTAACAATATGTCTTTACAAAAAAAGATTACTTTCCCTGATTACGGGTTGTTGCATGGCTTGGCTATTGATAACAACAGAAAGTTTCTTTACGTAACAGATGCAACGAATAATCGTGTATATATAATAAATACGCAAACAGACCTTATTTCCGATTCGCGCTTTACTTTGAATAATAATTATATTCCTCTCTTTTTAAAAACCTCGCCGGAGGGTAATTACCTTTATGCCACGGCATTTAACACAAACGAACTTTTGGTCTTTAATGCCGGCAGTAGGTTTCTAATAGCCAAAGTCCCCCTCCTTTCCCGTCCTATGGATTTGGCGATTTCACCTAACGGTAATAAAATTTATATAGCCTCCTCGGAAGGAAACGCAATAGAAGTGGTTACAAAAACCGGAGAATACTGGGACAAGACAAAAACCATAACACACCCTACAATAAGTAATCCTTTTGGAATTGATATTACGGCAAACGGTTCTTTCTTGTATGTAACAAATCTGAATTATTCGGGAAGTTTTATACCTACGTATCGAATAAAAGGAGAAAGAAAGACTTCCACCGTAACAATTATCGGAACTGCTAACGAAAATGTTGAAAAGGTAATAGAAACCGAAGAATCATCTTTGGGAATAGTTGTGGAAAAATAATCAGAAATTTTTCTTCTCTCTTTATCGTATCTTTTCATCTTCTCACATCTATTTAAAAAAATTATTATGTTTCGTTATCAGCTAAGAAAAATTTTTTATTATGACTCGAGTAATTTACCCCGGAACTTTTGACCCCGTAACAAACGGGCATATTGATGTTATTGAACGTGCAATAAGTTTATTCGACGAAGTTGTTGTAACCGTTGCACGCAATCCCGCAAAACACCAAATGTTCACCGTTGACGAAAGATTGTTTATGCTTAGAGAAGCCCTTAAAAAGTTTGAAACCGTTAAAGTGGATTCCTTTGACGGCTTAATTGTTGACCATGCAAAACAATTAAACGCCGTTGGTATTATAAGGGGTTTGCGTGCCGTTTCCGATTTTGAATATGAATTTCAAATGGCTTTAATGAACAGAAAATTAAGCGAAGATTTGAGAACAATTTTTTTGATGCCACACGAAAAATACACTTATTTAAACTCTACCATTATTCGCAATTTAGCTGTGTTTGATGGTGATGTAAGCGAATTTGTTCCCCCCATTGTAGTTGAAATGCTTAAGAAAAAAAACAAATTTAACGAAAAAATAGGCGTTACAAAAAAACAGGAAGTTCGGGAAGATTTCTAATTTTTTAAACACAACCGTTTTTTTAGAGGGGAATTTTTTCCGGTAAGCAAATAATTGTGTGTCTGTATTTTTCAAATATAAAGGAGGAAAGATGGAAGACTTTAACAACAATGAGCAGCAACCAGAAGGAGGCTTAAACAGCCCGGAAAAAGAAACCGAAAATATTTTTGAAGAAGAAAATGAATTAAGTGTTTCCGACAAACTTATCGGTGTATTTACCGAACCCGCCAAAACATTTGAACAAATATCAAAAACTCAGATAAAAGTTACTGACTGGTTAATCCCCGTATTTATTTTCATTGTTGCCGTTGCCCTTTCAACAATTATAATGCAAACAAATCCTCAAATAAAATACTCGCTGCTCGATAAACAAATGGAAACAATTCAAAAAAGTTTGGATAACGCCGTAAGCTCCGGAAGAATAACACAAGATCAAGCCGATGAACAATTGGAGAAAATTAGAGAAAGAATGGAAACAGGCGGTCCGATGATGTTATTCCCGCAAGTTATGGGAATTGTGATTTTTTCTTTT
>CAZTYP010000099.1:0-29108 GCA_964617555.1 uncultured Melioribacteraceae bacterium
TCTTTACGAAGTTGATTGAATTTAACTTTAACGCCGTTAACTTCTTCAACAAACTCCTTGGCAAAACTTCCGTCTTGAATTCTTTTTAATGCGGCACGCATTGCTTCTTTTGATTGTTCGTTGATAATTGTAGGCCCGACAACATAACCACCGTATTCCGCAGTATCACTAACGGAATAATTCATTCGTGATAAACCTCCTTCATAGTACAAATCAACAATTAATTTCATTTCGTGCATCACTTCAAAATACGCAAGCTCTTCTGGATAACCGGCTTCGGTTAATACTTCAAAACCCGTTTTAATTAAAGCAGCCGAACCGCCGCACAAAACTGTTTGTTCTCCGAATAAGTCGGTTTCCGTTTCATTTTTAAAAGTAGTTTCAATTACTCCGGCCCGTGTTCCGCCAATACCCTTAGCCCAAGCAAGAGCAAGCTCTTTTGTATTACCGGAATAATCGTTTTCAATTGCAATTAAACATGGAACTCCGTTGCCTTCTCGGTAAGTTCTGCGTACAAGGTGTCCGGGGCTTTTAGGAGCAATCATCATTACATTAATATTTTCCGGCGGTACAATTTGTTTATAGTGAATATTAAATCCGTGAGCAAATGCCAATGTATTGCCTGCTTCCAAATTAGGGGCAATTTGTTCATCATAAACTTTTTTCTGGTCTTGGTCAGGCAAAAGAATCATAATAACATCAGCCCATTTAACCGCTTCGGGTATTTCCATTACGGTCATTCCCAAATCGGTTGCTTTTTTCCAGGAGCGACCGTCTTTTCTTGCTCCTACAACCACATTCATTCCACTCTCTTTAAGATTAAGGGAATGGGCGTGCCCTTGACTGCCAAAACCAAGCACGGCAATTTTCTTTTCTTTTAATAAATCTAAAGATGCATCTTCATCATAATACGCTTTCATTTTTTAATTCCTTATTTTATTTATTACCAACATATTCATTTTTAGGTCGTATTTGTTCTCCTCTTCTTAGGGCAACGGTTCCCGAACGGGCAAGTTCTTTGATACCGAAAGGCATAAGAACATTAATAATGGCGTCAATTTTTTCCGGCGGTCCGGTAACTTCCAACATCATACTTTTGTTATTAATATCAACAATTTTACCGCGAAAAATATCCGCAATGTTTTTAATTTCTTGAATACTTCCCTTTTGAAAACTAACAGTAATAAGAGCAAGCTCGCGTTCCGTTCTTGCATGCTCGGTTAAATCTGTTACTTTTATTGTATCAATCAATCTGTTTAATTGTTTTACTATTTGATCGATAATTATTTTATCTCCCGAAGTAACAATAGTCATTCTGGAAATATCTTTAATCTCGGTTTCCCCGATAGAGATACTGTGAATATTAAATCCTTTGGCACTAAACATTGTGGCAACTCTATCGAATGCCCCGAATGTATTTTCCACCAAAACTGATATTGTATGTTTCATTTTTTATTTCCTTACTTATTATTTCGTTTATGAATCATGTTAGAAATTGATGCACCGGCCGGAACCATAGGAAATACAAGGTCTTCTTTGGCAACTTTGAATTCAACCAATACAGGTCTGTCGTTTATGGCAAATGCTTTGTCGAGAATTTCATCCACCTCTTCAGGTTTGTAGGTTGACATCGATTCTATACCGAGTGCATCACCTATTTTTGTAAAGATAGGATTACTGTCACAAAGATCTGTAAAACTATATTTTTTATCATGGAAAAGCTCTTGCCATTGCCGTACCATTCCGAGGAAACAATTATTCATAATAAAAAATTTGATTGGCAATTTATTATATTCTGCCGTAATAAGTTCCTGCATATTCATCTGAAAACCACCGTCGCCATTGATGGAAACAACAGGGCGTTTATCTTTATTTTCACGCATCGAAAAAGCGGCACCAATAGAAGCCGGAATTGAAAATCCCATTGTACCCAATCCTCCGCTGCTAACATGTGTACGCGGTTTCATAAATTTATAATATTGTGCAATCCACATTTGATGTTGACCAACATCGGAAACAATAATTGCATTGCCTTTTGTTTTTTCCGATATTCTTTCTATAACATATTGTGTACGTAGTTGGTTATCGGGACGTTTATATTCAAGCGGACAAGCCGCTTTCCATTCGTCAATTTGTTTTAACCAAGCTTTTTCTTTCGGTTTGTTGGAAAGTTCTTTCAATAAATCGGTTAAAACATCTTTGGCATTTCCTACAATGGGTAAATCCACAACTACATTTTTATCAATAACAGTCGGGTCAATATCTATATGTATTTTGTATGCGTTTGTTGCAAAGGTTTCAACCTTACCGGTTACACGGTCGTCAAAACGAGCTCCTACGGCAATTAATACATCACAATTGTTAACTGCTTGGTTTGCATAATAAGTTCCGTGCATTCCGAGCATTCCGAGAAAGAGGGAATGATTACCGGGGAAAGTACCAAGCCCCAACAAAGTATTGGTAACAGGAATATTATTCTTTTTGGCAAACTCGGTCAACTCTTTTGCCGCATCGGCCATAACAACACCGCCACCAACATAAAGCAACGGACGTTTTGCTTCGCGGATAATTTTTGCGGCTTTTTTAATCTGATTTTTATGCCCGCGTACCGTCGGTTTGTATCCCCGTATTTCAACTTTTTCGGGATACTCGTATACACATTCATCATTAATCACATCTTTCGGCAAATCCACCAACACAGGTCCGGGGCGTCCGGTTGAAGCGATATAAAACGCTTTTTTAATAATCGCCGCCAAATCCTTAACATCTTTAACTAGAAAATTGTGCTTGGTAATAGGACGTGTTATGCCGACAATATCCGCCTCCTGAAAAGCATCGTTGCCGATTAAGTTTACGGGAACTTGTCCGGTAAAAACAACCATCGGAACAGAATCCAAATAAGCGTTTGTAATACCTGTTACTGTATTTGTTGCTCCGGGTCCGGAGGTAACGAGTACTACTCCCACCTTTCCGCTTACTCGTGCATAAGCATCCGCTGCATGAGTTGCTCCTTGTTCATGCCTTGTTAAAATATGTTCAAGAAAATCCACTTCATATAATTTATCGTATATTTTAATTGTGGCTCCACCGGGATATCCGAATATTTTTGTTACTCCTTCTTCCCGAAGTGCCTCGAAAAATATATCGGCACCGCTTAACACCTTTTTTTTCTTAGCCATAAAATTACCTTTTCTTATTATTTATTTAATTTTAAGTACTGCTCCTTTACTGGCAGATGTAACCATTTTGGAATATCTTGCCAAATAACCTTTTTTAATTTTAGGTTCAAATTTATTTAACTTACTCAATCTTTCAGTAATTTCTTCATCACTTAATTCCACTTCCAAAATTTTGTTTGGAATGTCAATTGAAATAATATCACCGTTTTGCAAAGCTGCAATGGGACCTCCTTCAGCGGCTTCAGGAGAAACATGCCCGATACAAGCACCGCGTGTGCCTCCGGAAAATCTGCCGTCGGTAAGCAAAGCAACTTTATCACCCAAACCCATTCCCATAATTTCACTTGTGGGAGCAAGCATTTCAGGCATTCCGGGGCCTCCTTGGGGTCCCTCGTAACGAATAACCACAACATCACCCGGTTGAATCTCTTTGCCGCGAATTCCCTCCAATGCTTCATCTTGGGAATTATAAATTCGTGCCGGACCTTTATGAACAAGCATTTTAGGATCTACAGCACCGATTTTCACAACTGAACCTTCTGGGGCAAGATTACCGAAAAGGATTGCCAATCCGCCCTTTTCCGAATAAGGATTTTCAATTGTACGAATTACATCGCTATTTTTTATCTCAGCTTCCGCAATATTTTCACCAAGCGTTTTACCGGTTACTGTTTTTCTATCAAGTGCAAGCACTCCCTCTTTCTTTGAGATTTCTTTTAATATTGCCGAAATTCCTCCGGCTTTATCAACATCTTCCATATGTACAAACGGCGATGCCGGACTTACTTTGCATATGTAAGGGACTTTTTCTGCCAAGTTATTTAACTCGTTCAAATCAAAATCGATTCCTGCTTCTATGGCAATGGCAAGCGTATGCAAAATTGTGTTTGTGCTTCCACCCATTGCCATATCCAATGCAAAAGCATTCAAAAAAGTTTCGCGGGAAAGGATATCGGAAGGTTTAATATCTTCATTAACCAAATTCATTATTTGCTTTGCTGCGGAAATTGCAAGTTCTTTTCGTTTCGGGTCAACGGCAAGAATTGTTCCGTTGCCAGGCAAGGCCATTCCTAATGCTTCGGATAAACAGTTCATGGAATTAGCCGTAAACATTCCCGAACATGACCCGCATCCGGGACAACTGACGGTTTCCAATTCAAATAAAGTATCTTCATCAATTTCGCCGGTTTTAAATTGCCCTACACCTTCAAAAACAGAGACCAAATCGGTAATTCGTCCATCAGACATTTGCCCAGCTTTCATAGGACCGCCAGAAACAAAAATTGTGGGAATATTCAAGCGTACCGCAGCCATTAACATCCCTGGAACAATTTTATCGCAGTTCGGAATACAAATTATACCATCCAATCTGTGTGCTTCAACTACTGTTTCCACACTATCGGCAATTAATTCGCGGCTAGGCAAAGAATATCTCATACCCAAATGCCCCATTGCAATACCGTCATCTACACCGATTGTATTAAATTCGAACGGAACACCACCGGCCTGACGTATTGTATCTTTAATCATCTTGCCGAATTCTTGCAAATGAACATGCCCAGGTACCAAATCGATATAGGAATTAACCACACCTATAAAGGGCTTATTAAAATCATCATTACTTTTAATTGCACCGGTTGCTCTTAACAAACTTCTGTGCGGTGCTTTTTCAAATCCTTTTTTTACTAAATCCGATCTCATCTTTTCCTCGCTATTCCAATTTATTTTTCCCTTTCTCAGGTTAATCCTAAAATCGTCTGTAAAGTTTATGTAAAATTATGAGAAGTGATATTGGGATTAACATCTATTATTTAGCCTACGAGTATAATACTCAGTAGGCTCAGAATAATAATCCCGAGCAGGTTAATTATTTTTATTGGAAGGATGTTTAGTTTTGTATGCAAAATTTTTCTATTCTTTTTTACTTATTATATTTAGTTATTTCTATTTTAATGTTTATGCATAATTATAATAATATTGCTTGTAAATATATGTGAAGATTGGCTTTATGTCAAATACAATGTATAACTATTTACTTTTTGTTCTTAATATAAATAAAATATTGAAAAATACCGTATAAATAACCGTCGTTTTTTCTGTTATTTTTTTAATATTTTATTTCTCTTGACAAAAGGGCAATTTTTACATACTTTCGTAGCCAATAAATTTGTTTGTTCATTAAATTATAACTGAAATTATCAAGAAAGGCTGAGGGAAAGGCCCTGCGACGCCTTAGCAACCTGAATAAAAATTCAAGGTGCTAATTCCTACCCGATTTTATCGGGAAAGATAAGAGAAATAAAATTTTATTAACCTCTTTGGGAATTTCTTGAAGAGGTTTTTTGTTTTAAAAAGGTTAATTGCCATGAATAAAAAGAAATATAGATTCGAAACACTGCAATTGCATGCAGGTCATACGCCGGATAAGGAAACCAAATCCAGAGCGGTTCCCATTTATCAAACATCGTCATATACTTTTGACGATGCACAACATGCCGTTGATTTATTCGATTTGAAAAAATTCGGGAATATTTATACGCGCATTCAAAATCCGACCACAGATGTTTTTGAAAAACGCATAGCTGCATTGGAAAGCGGAATTGCGGCTCTTGCCACTTCTTCGGGTATGGCTGCACAATTATTGGCAATTACCACAATTACGGAAACCGGGGAAAATATTGTTGCTTCAAATTTGCTTTACGGAGGAACTTTCAACCAGTTCAAAGTTGCTTTACCTCGATTGGGAATTAATGTAAAATTTATTGACGGAGATAGCCCTGAAGATTTTGAGAAACGTATCGATAGCAAAACAAAAGCTTTGTATATTGAAACAATTGCAAACCCAAAATTAAACATTCCAAAAATTGATAAAATTGCAGAAGTGGCACACAAGCACGGAATTCCATTAATTGTGGATAACACATTCGGTGCCGGAGGTTATTTGGCAACTCCTATAAAACACGGAGCGGATATTGTTACCGCTTCGGCAACAAAATGGATTGGCGGTCACGGTACATCAATAGGCGGAGTAATTGTCGATTCGGGAAATTTTGATTGGGGAAACGGAAACTTCCCATCATTTACCACTCCTTCTCCGGGCTACCACGGATTGGTTTTTAATGATGTTTTCGGAAAAAATTCGAAATTCGGGAATATTGCTTTTATTGTAAGAGCACGCGTTGAAGGATTGAGAGATTTAGGACCTGCAATCAGCCCGTTCAATTCATTCTTATTACTTCAAGGGTTAGAAACACTTTCTTTACGAGTTGAACGGCACTGCGAAAATGCCATGGAACTTGCATCACATTTGGAAAATCACCATGCGGTGGATTGGGTTTGGTATCCCGGATTAAAGAGTCACCCGAGCCATGAAAATGCAAAAAAATATCTAAATAGTGGAATGTACGGCTCGATGATTGCCTTTGGAATAAAAGGAGGCATTGAAGCGGGTAAAAAATTCATAGAAAATGTTGAATTAGCATCTTTTCTTGCAAATGTGGGAGATGCAAAAACCTTGGTAATTCATCCTGCATCCACAACGCATCAGCAACTAACTGAAGAAGAACAAATAAAATCGGGTGTATTACCGGAAATGATACGCGTTTCGGTAGGAATTGAAAATATTTATGATATAATTGAAGATTTTAACCAAGCAATAGAAAAAGCACAATCGAGTAAATAACCGATAATTGCAAACACGAGTAGAGATGAAAGCACATACGGAAATAATAAGTCTATTTAATTCGGGAAATCCTTTTCAATTTGAAACGGGAGAAAAATTATCCAACATACAAGTGGCATTTCAAACATACGGTACGCTAAACAGCGATGGAACAAATGCTGTTTTAGTATGCCACGCCTTAACCGGAAATGCACACGCGGCCGGAACTTTATCGGAAATTGAAAGCGATAAAAACAGTAATCCCGATTTGCTGAAAAAATATTCAGAAATGAATGTGGGAAAAGAAGGTTGGTGGAACGAACTTATTGGCGAAGGAAAGGTGCTGGATACAAATAAATATTTTATTATTTCTTCAAATGTTTTGGGTAGTTGTTACGGAACATCTGGTCCTGTTACAATAAAGAATATGTTTCACCGCAGATTCGGTATGGACTTTCCTACTGTAACAGTAAGGGATATGGTTAAATTGCAAAAAGAATTACTCGCTTATCTCGGAGTAAATAAGCTGGCTACCGCAATAGGTGGTTCGCTTGGCGGTATGCAGGTATTGGAATGGGCGGTAATGTATCCGGAAATGTTAAAATCGGTGATTCCCATTGCATCTTCGGCTCAGCACTCACCTTGGGCAATTTCATTAAATCAAGCTTCAAGACAAGCAATTATAAACGACCCCGAATGGCATGACGGTGCCTACAAAACTCCTCCACTGAAAGGACTTGCCTTAGCACGCAAAATTGCAATGATAAGTTACAGAAGTTTTGAATCCTTTCAGCAAAAATTTTCTCGCGAAAGAAAAGATGAAACCGGAAACAAACTTGATAGAAAAAATATTTTTCAGGTTGAAAGTTGGCTTAATCATCACGGCAAAAAATTAAATGAACGTTTTGATGCCAACACATATCTTTATTTAAGTAATGCAATGGATTTGCACGATGTGGCGCTCAACAGAGGAAGTTTAAAAGAGGTGCTCGGCAATGTAAAAATACCCGCTCTTGTTGTGGGCATTTCCTCCGATATCCTCTATCCTCCCGAAGAGCAAAAAAACATTGCCTCTTTACTTCCCAATGCAAACTATGCTGAAATAAATTCCGTTCACGGTCATGATGCTTTCTTGATTGAATTTGACCAACTGGAAAAAATTATTAAAGATTTTTTGGAAGAAAAAAAATTAGAATTGTAACCTTTATAAACATCGTAAAAACTATCCCAAAATCCTTTTGGATAAAAACCGTTTAGATTTAATGAATTTGCATTTATAAATTACTCTTTTCGTTTTAATGGCGGTTTTAGTTGTGAAATTTTCGAAGAATATTTTTATTATTTACATTATATTTAATAAGTACAAAATAAATAAAAATATTATGAATAAGATAACAACACTATTATTACTGGTAATAACTTTAACATCCGCTCTTTTTGCACAAGGAACCGCCGGAACAAATGCAAAATTTGAGTATCGCTCTTTAATAGATATTGAAACTGCCGGAGTATTAGAAAAAGGTTATGTTGGTGTTGATATAGATGTATTACCGCAAGGTGTACTGATTTCTTCCATTGAGGTGGGTGTCTTTAATAATTTCAGTTTCGGAATTTCGTACGGAGCCGAAAATATGATTGGTTCCGGTTCGGTAAATTTTTACCCTTTACCCGGTGTTTACATTAAAGGCAGAATTTTTGACGAAGCACAAATTATGCCTGCAATTGCCGTAGGATTTAATTCCCAAGGTAAAGGGGCATATATAAATTCTCTTAACCGTTACGAAATAAAATCTCCCGGCTTTTTTGTTTCCGCATCTAAAAATTTCGAGTTTCTTGGTTATCTCTCTTTGCATGCAATGTTAAACTATACATTGGAAAGAGATGATAACGATAAAGATATGAATTTTGCATTCGGGTTGGAAAAGACAATCGGAGGAAAAATTTCTATATACGCGGAATACGATTTTGCCTTGAATGATAACAATCCTCTATCACTCGGTGCCGGCAAAGGATATTTAAATATGGGCGCTCGTTGGTCTGTTGCTGAAGGCTTTACAATCGGTTTGGATTTACGCGATTTATTAAGCAATCAAAAAATAGATGCATATAGTGCAGACCGTGCCCTCTATGTTGAATATATTGCTCCGATATTTTAATATCTAATTTTATCCGGCAGGCCAAGTCATCTGTCTGCCGCCAAGCAAATGCATATGTAAATGATATACTTCCTGTCCACCTTTATCACCGCAATTAAAAACCAAGCGGAAACCTTCCTCCGATATTCCTTCATCCTTTGCAATTTTATTTGCAGCATCTATCATTTCACCAAGTAATGCCCCGTGTTTTTTACCGTCCAATTCTCTTACGGTTGGAATTTCCTCTTTGGGAATTATTAATATATGTGTGGGAGCTTGGGGATTAATATCCCTAAACGCCAAAACATTATCTGATTCAAAAACAATATCTGCAGGAATTTCTTTGTCAATTATTTTTTTGAAAATCGTATCAGCCATTTTTATTCTCCTTTTTAAAATGTTAATTGCAAAAATAAAAAAAGATTAGTTGCAATGATTTATTTAATTTAAATTACTAATATTTAATTTTTCTACTGCAAAACTATGGAGATAAAATGAAAATCGGAATTACCGGCGGAATAGGTGCCGGGAAATCGTATGTGGCAAAAATAATAAAGAAAAACGGCTATGCAGTTATTGATGCCGATATTGTTGCAAAGCAGATAATGCTTGAAGATGAATCAGTTAAGGAACTTATTATTAATACGTTCGGCAAAGACGCATATTCCGGCAATCAATTAAACACCTCGTATATTGCTCTGAAAGCATTCAACTCAATTGAGAATATAAAAAGACTAAACTCTATCGTTCACCCCCCTCTTGTTGCCAAAATTGACGAGTTACTAAATAACGAATTGAAAAATTCCCGTTTGGCCTTTGTGGAAGCGGCATTGATATACGAAGCTGAAATTGACGCTGTGCTTGACTATGTTTTATTGATTAAAGCTGAGGAAAAAGTGAGAATAAAACGGGCAATGGAACGAAGCGGATTATCGGAAGATGAAGTACGTGCAAGGATAAAGTTTCAAATGCCGGAAAAGGAAAAAGAAAAACTTGCGGATTTTACTATTCACAACAACTCGGATATGTCGGATTTAGAAGCAAAGACAAAATTATTTCTAACTATTTTCGAATCGATGGCTACAAAAAACAATAAATTATACCGGTAAAAAAATATCGTTTGCCAATATTTTAATATCTATTTTACCGTTTGAAGCAAATGTCAAATCATCGGTTAATTTTTTTACAAATTCATCTTTAATTAAGCACTCGATTGCAGGCGTAGTATCAAACAAATTATTTATCTCTTTAACTTTGTACTGATTAATATAATGATGAACATCACTTATAAAATTATATTCGAAAACAATAGAAACTTTAGTGTATTTTTCTTTATCAATAATCCTTGCATTTTCAACGGCACCAACGGCAGAATTGTAATACGCTTTACCTAATGGTCCAACTCCGAGTTTAATTCCTCCGAAATATCGAGTGGAAATTATTAAAACATCGAATAACTCAAAATGATTAATTGCATTTAAAATCCGTATACCCGCAGTACCGGTGGGTTCTCCGTCATCAGAATATTTTACGGACTTATCCCCGATTAACTTATATGCATAACAATTATGAGATGCATCGTAAAATTTTTTGCGTACATCGGATAAAATTGTTTCCGCCTCCTCTATTGTTCCAACAGGGAAAACTTGCCCGATAAAAAGCGAGCCTTTTTCTTTGAATTTAAATTCAGATTTATCGGCAACTGTTTTAATTTTATTCATATATAAAATTTTAAGAAATGATAAAGCGTTAATTACAAAATTTTCGATAATTCTTTAATTAATGTTTTCTTATATTTTTCCGTTTTTTTCCAAATCAATTTTACTTTATTAAATTCCAGCATCCGAATGTTTGGTATTTCAATGGAAAGCAAAATATCCGGTTTATTATTTTTCAATTTTTGCTGCAAAATGGAATTTTGCATAATTTGAAAAGAAGCAAAAAGTGCATCAATAGCATTCGGTTGAGTGTTGAGGGTTATTCCGTTTTTTGCCGAAACATCAACACCGACAACAAAATCGCAATCATTTTGAAGAATATCGTACGGAAGAGGGTTCACCATTCCACCATCCATAAATAATTTACCGTCAATTTGCATCGGAGTAAATAAAGCAGGTAAAGCATAACTTGCACGGACGGCATCCACAATATTTCCGGAGGTAAAATGGACTTCCTTACGTGTAAAATAATCGGTTGCTACAATTTTTATAGGTATTTCAAGTTTTGAAAATTGATATGTTTTGATTTTCCCTTTGTAGTAATCAAGAAATTTTTCACCGGTAAAAATACCTGAAGTTGATATGTTAACACTCATTAAATTAAGGAGTTTTATCATATCGTTTTTTTTGTAGAATTCCGTGAGTTTTATATTACGGGAAAAGAGTAATTCTTCAATTGAATTTTTAATCTCTCCGGCTGTCATTCCGGTTGCATAAGCAGCCCCTATTATTGCCCCAATACTAGTACCCGAAATAATATGAGGTTTAACACCAAGCTCTTCAAATGCTTCCAGAATAATTATATGGGCAAGCCCGCGAGCACCACCGGCTCCAAGTGCCAATCCGATTTTTTTCATAGTCGAAATATAATGGAAAGAAAATTGCCCCCCAAATTTTCACCATGAGGAGCAAGCATAAAAGTAAATTTATTTTTCCACTTTAAAAACAGAATCTATTACCGTTCCGTCGACCCATTTTATTATTGCAACAACTTCTTCTTTATTCACTTTGGGTTTGGAAGGTTTACCACCGCATATTTCGTTTACCTCTTCGTAAATTTTCTTTATCGGTTTTATCGGTAAATTGCTTCCTTTAAGAGCTTTTATTAAATCTTTTCTGCGAGGGTTAATTGCAATGCCGCGTTCGGTTATTATTACATCAACCAGTTCACCAGGAGCAACAAGTGTTGTAACTTCATCAACAATTACCGGAATTCTGTCACGGAAGGAAGGAATTGCAAGTATAACGGTTTTTCCGAACATACAATTTTGCCAGCCGCCGATTCCATGTAACAAATAACCGTCGGAATGAGTAACAACATTAGCGTTAAAATTAATATCAACTTCTGTTGCACCCAGTACAACAGCATCAAGCATAGAAGCAAAATTACCCTTGCCGTGAAAATTATAACTTGTAAAGGGACTTGTATTAATGTGGTTTGGATTTTCACGCATTGAACGAACACCTTCCAAATCGAATGTTTGTCCGTCAAGAATATAATCGGTTAATCCTTCTTCCAACATTTCCACAAGATATTTTGTACTGCCTCCGCGAATAAATCTTGCTTTGATATTTTTCTTTTTCATCTTCTCTTTTAAGAACAAAGCAAAGGCCAAATTGGTACCTCCGGCGCCGGCCTGAAATGAAAATCCGTTATGCATTATTCCGGAATCTTCTAAAAATTGTGCAACGTATTCCGCAATCAAAAGTCTATCGGGACTTTTAGTTACTTGTGTTGTACCCGAAACAATTTTAGAGGGATCGCCGAGAGAATCTATTTCCACAACATAATCCACATTGTTGCCTTGTATTTGCCAAGGCGTACAAGGAAACGGAACGAGATTATCGGTAACAACAATAACATTATCGGCATATTGAGAATCTGCTAAAGCAAACCCGAGTAACCCGCATGCCGATTTACCTCTATCACCGGTAGCATTACCGAAAGGGTCGGCAGTAGGTGCGGCAATAACAGCAATATCAATATGCACCTCTCCGTCTTGGATTGCTTGATATCTGCCTCCGTGCGAGCGCAGAACACCCACACCTTTCATTTTACCCTCTGAGGTATAACGCCCGAGTGGTCCGTTCATGGAACCTTCAATATGATGGATTGTGCCGTCATCCAAATATTTTATCAAATGCTCGTGAACAGGAAAAGACGCACTCGGGAACCAACGAATATTTTTCACACCCAAAGATTTTACGGTATCGAACAAAAGATTTGTTAAAACATCACCGTTACGCAAATGATGATGGGTAGAAATTGTCATACCATCTTTCAGACCGGCTTTTTTTAATGCCTCTTTTAAATTTTTCACCACTTTATTTCCGTCAAGCGGATAATCCACACAACTCTTAATTGGCGGTGCTGCTTTGTATCCTGCAGGCTTATATTTATTAACACCTTTAAAAGGAATTTGTTTTTCGCCGTTTACTTCGGTGGGAACAAATCTTCCCGCCGCGTTTTTAACCAATTTCATTTTGTTTCTCATCTATTGCTTAATTTTCTTCAATTAATTCAACCATTTTTAAAATATTTATTGCTCTTTTAACAACCGGAGCATCAATCATTTTGCTTCCAATTGAAACAACACCGAGCCCTTTCGCTTTTGCTTCTTCAAAAGCCGCAACAATCTTTTTTGCTTTTTCGATTTCTTCTTTGGAAGGGGCAAAAGCTTCGTGAACAATTTTTATTTGTCGAGGATGAATACATCCTTTCCCTTCAAAACCGAGAGATTTCGCTTCAATAACCGATTTACGCAAACCGTCCATATCCGTTACATCCGAAAAGACTGTATCTATTGCTTGAATTCCGGCGGCTTTTGCTGCATTAACCAAGACTGTTCTTGCATAAAAGCTTTCTTTCCCTTCGTTAGTGCGTTGAGTTCCAATATCCGCCGTGTAATCCTCAAGACCAATAGCCAAAGCACAATTGAGTTTTCCGGCACTTGCAATTTGATAAGCATTAACAACACCGAGAGCCGATTCTATTATAGGCATAAAATAAATTTCTTCTTTTATTTTATGCAATTTCCTTAATTCCTCAACTTTCTCTTCAACTGCAATTATTTGTTCGGCTGTTTCTACTTTTGGAATTAAAATTACATGAACATTATGCGGAACTACAAATTGCAAATCGTCAAGTCCGGCAGGCAATTGATTAATTCGAACCATCCTTTCAGCCCCGTAAAAATTGACAGCCCGCAAAGAATTTCTTACAATAAGTTGCGCAGCATCTTTTTCCGTTGGAGCTACCGAATCTTCCAAGTCCAAAATTACACCGTCAGGCTTATGCAAACCGGCATTAGGATAAAATTTGGGTTCGTTCCCGGGTAAATATAATCGGCTTCGTCTTAAACGGTCTTTTGAAGTTTTATATTTATTTTTTTTGTTAAAAACCGGAAGATATTCCTTTTCAATTTTAGGATTAAGACGTTTAATTGCCAATTCAAATCTTGCCATTAATGTTGAAGGCAGTGCTCCGTAATCTTCAACATAAATATTAGCATGCTTGATATCAAAGAAACCGCACATATCCAAAATGGTTTCCTTTATCGAACTGCCGTACATCACATTAACTTTACTTTTTACTTCAAGTTTTATGCCGCCTATACGCTTGGAAGTAATTTCCACATAACAATCGGAGCGAACTTTATTACCTTGTTTACCTGCTGTTGCTTTTGCCATAATTATATTTTTTTTGTTAAAAAATAATTTTCTTAATTATCAATACTCAAATTTTTCATAAAATCGTTAACAATCATATCTTCACAATTGAGTATCATTTCTTTAATTTCCGTTTGGCGTTCCTCAGAAAGTGTCCCCTCGGCCAAACCGGAAAATTTATTATCAATATCCTCAATAGTCATTGGTTCACGCGGATCACCTTTAGGATATTCAAGATATTCGGAATAAACTTTACCGTCTTTTGTGGTTATTGTTGCACGCGAAGGTTGTTTTTCGGGAAACATTTTTTCAAACTCAACAGAGGCTTCGCCTTTAATTTTATCTATTATATCCCAAATTTTGGGGTCTTTCATTTTTTCTTCGGAAAAACTTGCCGTTGTAATTTTTTTATCCACTACAGCTGCAGCAATACAGTATGGGAGCGAATGATCTGCTGTTTCTCGCGATTCCGGTCTGTATTTATGCGGGTCAAATAAAATATCCACCGCTTTGGCAATAGTAGTAATTTTAATCTCTTCAATATCATCGTAATTAAGATTATTATTTTTCATTACTTTTAACGTGGCCGTAATATGAGTATGCGTTAATGCTTCGGTAGGAAATGCTTTCATTCCGCATTCCATAATTTTATAACTTTCTCCCAGTCCTTCAAGGAGTTCATCAACATTCCATTTCCATTGATCAACACTATCTCTGCCTTTCATTTCAACAGGCTCAACTTTTTGTTCGGCAACATTCCAACCGAGGAAAGTATCCATAAAGCCTTCTTTCCCTTCAAATACGGCTTCCGTACCGGTGTAACCTTTTTGAGCCATCAATGCCGCAAACACACCGGATTGTACTGCCATGGGGTCTACGGTATTTTTCATCATAGTTAATTTTCCGGCTGTAGGAGAGCCGATTGTATGATTATGTGAGCCGTTTATGCCTATTGCATTCACCATTTGATCAACGTTTAATCCGAGCATCTTACCGGCCACAATCGGAGATACAAATTGTGTTAATGTTGCATGGTGCCATTTTCTTTCTCGTACACCGGGTACGGCAAATTTACACAAACGCATTTCAAATTCATATGCAAGTACAATGGCAACAATAACATCTTTCATTGAGGCATTAACCATTTCGCCGGCAGCCAAAGCGGCAGGGATAATATCGGAAGGATGAGAAGGGTCTTCTTGCCAATAAATATCGTTATAATCCAAAGCACGTATCATTAACGAATTTACCAATGTTGCATTTACGGCCGGCATTTTATCTCCGAAACCGATAATTGTGGCTTCTTCTTTACCCGCCATCTCTTTATATATATCGTGCAAAATATTTACATCTTTTGTATGATAGCCGCCATAAGCACAAGCTATGGAATCATAAATAAATTTTTTTGTTGTTTCTACTACTTCTTTAGGTAAGTCTTCAAATGTTAACTTAACGGCAAATTCCGAAATAATTCTAGAAAATGATTTTTCCATTTTTTACACCTTTTATAGTTTAGTTTCCTTTCGTTCTCATTATATGTTACGGTTAATGTAACAGATAATTGTTACAGTAATTATAACAATTCTATATATAATATGTCAATATTTTTTAGGAAAAACTTTTTCGGTTTGTTTTTGGAAATTATATTAGAAGTAATGAATTATTTATTCATCTCAACGTAATGAACCAACAATTCATCATTTGTAACAAATAAGCCTTTTATCTGTTTTTATCGGAATATCTTATTACTTTTTTTTGTTATTGTTTTCTCAAATTCTTCTTCCCTAATTTTAAGATCCGGAATACGTTTAAATAATGCCAACTTTTTGTTATTTTTTTTTGTATTTCAACCGATTTCAATAATAATTCATTAAATAGAGAAAAAATGTTTAAGTATATATTCCCACAAATAAAATTATGATTTAACTACATTCTATTTATTAATTTATCCCAAATATTTATCAATACTTTCCGCCGCTTTTCGTCCTTCGTTAATTGCACGTACAACAAGCGATTGCCCTGTATGCATATCCCCAGCAGTAAATATACCGTCAACGTTAGTCATATATTTATCATCCGCAAAAACGTTGTTACGTATATCGGTTTTAATTCCCAACTCTTTTATCAGTTCATTATGAGTAGGTCCCGAAAACCCCAGAGCAAGAATTACCAAATCCGCTTTAATTTCAAATTCCGATCCGGAAATTTCCGAGATTTCACGTTTGCCGGTTTTAGAATCGGGCAAACCAAACTTAAGACGAACAATTTTCAGTTTTTCGACCTTACCGTTATTACCGATAAAGGCTTTTGTACGAACGGAGAATTCTCTCATGCACCCTTCCTCGTGCGAAGTTGAAAGTCTGTCTGTTTTTGCCCATTCCGGCCATGGATTATTTCTTAAGCGTTCCTTAGGCGGTTTCGGAAATAATTCCAAGTTAACAACCGATTTTGCTCCTTGACGTATTGATGTACCTACACAATCAGAACCGGTATCTCCGCCACCAATAACTACAACATGTTTTTCTTTTGCCGAAATTTCTTTCCCATCAATTTTTCTGTTACCGTTTCTTCTGTTTTGCTGGCGTAAAAAATCCATTGCAAAATATATACCCTCCAATTCGCGTCCGTTAATTTTTAAATCGCGTGGTTCTTCGGCTCCGCCGCAAAGTAACACCGCATCGTAATTTTCTTTCAATTCCGACAGCTTAACATCTTCACCAACGTTTACATTGGTCTTGAATGTAATTCCTTCCTCTTTCATTAATTTTAAACGTCGCTCAATTATTTTTTTCTCCAACTTAAAATCAGGGATGCCCAAGGCCAGTAAACCGCCGAGCACCTCGTTTTTTTCAAAGACCGTTACATTGTGCCCGTACTTGTTTAATTGATCTGCTGCTGCCAACCCCGAAGGTCCTGAGCCGATTACCGCAATTTTTCTACCGCTTCTTGCCGACAAAACATACGGTTGAATATATTCTCTTTCAAATGCTTTTTCTATTATTGCTTTTTCGATATTTTTAATTGTTACAGCCGATTGATTAATGCCAACTACACAAGAATTTTCGCATAATGCAGGACAAACTCTACCGGTAAACTCGGGAAAGTTATTAGTTGCCAACAAACGTTCAGCTGCTTCTTTCCACCTATTATTATAAATTAAATCGTTCCATTCCGGTATAAGATTTCCAAGCGGGCAACCGAATTCGCAAAACGGCACACCGCAATCCATACAACGCGCACCCTGTTTTCGTAATTCCGCTTCCGTAAGAGGAATTAAGAATTCGTGGTAATGACCGACACGTTTATTGACTTCTTCTTTTGTGTAATCTTTTCTTTCGTATTTAATAAATCCTTTTATTTCTCCCATCACTCAACCGTTATATTTTCCGTTAAATTTTAATAAAATCAGCTAACATTTATTTACCTTCCAAAACACGTTTGTAATCTTTCGGATAAACCTTTATAAATTGGGGTAAATATTTTTTTGTGTTTGCAAGAATTGCCGCGGCCACACTGCTATTTGTATATTCAAAATGTTTTTTAATTAAGGAAATCAATTCGTTGATATCATCTGTTCGTTCAAGGTTACATAGTTCAACCATTTCCCTGTTGCATTGTTTAATGAAAGTATTATTTTTATCCCAAACGTAAGCGATGCCGCCGCTCATGCCGGCAGCAAAATTCTTTCCTGTTTCTCCTAAAATTACAATACATCCTCCGGTCATATACTCGCACCCATGGTCACCAATTCCTTCAACAACAGCATTTGCCCCGCTGTTACGTACTGCAAAACGTTCGCCAGCCTTTCCTCTGATGTAAAGTTCACCTTTTATTGCCCCGTACATAAGAACGTTACCTACAATAATATTCTCCTCGGGTATAAAGGATGAATCTTCTTGAGGTACAACAATAATCTTTCCTCCGGAAATACCTTTTGCCACATAATCGTTTGCATCGCCCTCAAGCCGAAAAGTAATACCTCGTGATAAAAATGCACCGAAACTTTGTCCGGCAGTACCTATAAAATCTATTTGGATTGTATCTTCGGGCAATCCTTTCATTCCGTATAGTTTGGCAATCCGGGAGCTTAACATTGTTCCCACAGTACGATTGGTATTATTGATATTCATACTAAAACGAACCGGTTTTTTGTGTTGAATTGCTTTTCTGCATGCCGAAATAAGTTTGTTATCAAGAGCAAATTCAAGTTCGTGATCTTGATTTAACGCATGACGAACCAAAGTATTGTGCGGAACATCAGGACGATGTAATATCGCAGTAACATCAAGCCCTTTAGCTTTCCAATGTTTTTCAGCTTCTTCCGTCTCAAGTAAATCAACACGTCCAATCATTTCATCAAAAGTTTTAAAACCGAACTCTGCCATAATTTCACGTACTTCTTCGGCAACAAAAGAGAAATAATTGATTACATGTTCCGGTTTACCTTTAAACATTTTGCGAAGCACGGGATCTTGTGTGGCAATACCGACAGAACATGTGTTCAGATGACAATTACGTTGTAACACACAACCCATGGAAACCAGTGCCGCAGTGGCAAAACCGAACTCATCGGCACCAAGCAAAGCAGCAATAACCACATCACGTCCTGTCTTTAATTGTCCGTCAACTTGAATTCTTACACGCTCCCGTAAATTATTCATAATCAAAACCTGTTGTGTTTCGGCAAGCCCCAACTCTAAGGGCAGGCCTGTATGTTTAATTGATGTTTGTGGTGATGCCCCCGTTCCCCCGTCATAACCGCTAATTAAAATATGATCGGCTTTACCTTTAACCACACCTGCTGCAATTGTTCCCACCCCTGCTTCCGAAACTAGCTTAACACTGATATCCGCATCGGGATTAGCGTTTTTTAAATCATGAATTAATTGTTTTAAATCTTCAATGGAATAAATATCGTGATGAGGCGGAGGAGAAATCAATCCTACTCCGGGAGTAGTTCCGCGCGTTGTTGCAATATCTTTAGTAACTTTATGCCCTGGTAATTGTCCTCCCTCACCGGGTTTGGCTCCTTGTGCCATTTTTATCTGAATTTGATCGGCATTAATAAGATACTCGATAGAAACACCGAAACGCCCTTGCGCTACTTGCTTAATTCTGCTTCGCTTCCAATCGCCATTTTCTTCTTTAGCAAATCGGGCATTATCTTCACCGCCCTCGCCTGTATTTGAAAATCCGCCTATCCTATTCATTGCAACGGCAAGCGTTTCATGAGCTTCTTTTGAAATAGAGCCGTAACTCATTGCTCCGGTTGCAAATCTTTTTACAATTTGAATTACCGGTTCCACTTCCCAAATATCAATAGGCTTACGCTTGCGAAATCTTAACAACCCCCTTATGGAGGCAAGATTTGTTTCTTTACTGTTAGTGATTTTCGCAAACTCTTTATATGTATTGTAGCTGTTTGTTCTAACCGCCTTTTGTAATAGTGCTATCGCTTTTGGATTCCATTGGTGATGTTCACCTTTCGGTGTCCATTTATAATTACCTCCGGTTTTTAATATTTTTTCGTTAACGTTTTTCGGGAATGCTTGCGCATGACGGCGGAGTGTTTCTTCTTCAAGAGTTTTAAGTCCAATACCGCCAATCCTGGAAATTGTACCTGTAAAATATTTATTAACTAATTTGCTACTTAAACCGACAGCTTCAAAAATCTGGGCGGAACAATAGGACTGTATTGTAGAAATTCCCATTTTCGAAATTATTTTAAACAGTCCTTTTCTAATTGCTTTCAGATAATTTATTTCCGCGGTTGTGTAATCTTTAACTTTAAAATGTTTATTCTTTACTTCGTTGTAAATAATTTCAAAAGCCAAATAAGGATTAACCGCATTTGCTCCGAAACCTATAAGTGTTGCAAAATGATGTATCTCTCTTGCCTCAGCGGTTTCTGTTATAATGCTTACCAATGTACGGGTCCCTTTTTTTATCAAATGATGGTGCAATCCGGAAGTCACCAATAATGAAGGGATGGCAATGTTATGCTCGTCAACGCCTCTGTCGGAAAGAATAATGATGGAATATTTTTCTTTAATTGCTTTATCAACTTCTTTAAAAATTTCTTTCAATCTTTTTTTTATGGCATTTTTACCTTTAAATTTGTTAAACAAAATCTGAATTGTAACAGACTTAAAATTATCGTCATCTATTTTTTTTATTTGAAGTAATTCACTATTGGTAATTACGGGACGCGGAATACTCAACCGTTTTGCTTGCTCGGGAGTTTCTTCAAGTAAATTCCCTTCGGCACCAAGTAGAACTTCTTCGCCCATAATCACTTCTTCTCTTATCGGATCTATCGGCGGATTTGTTACCTGTGCAAAGAGTTGTTTAAAATAATTAAAAAGAAGTTGCGGCTTTTTACTTAACACAGCCAGCGGTGTATCGGTACCCATTGAACCGGTTGCTTCTTTCCCCTCTTCTACCATAGGGGCAATTAGTAAACGAATATCTTCGTAAGTATATCCGAAGACTTTCTGCAGCATCAATATTTCGTTTTCATTTACATCAAACCTATATTCTTCTTTATTCAAACGAGAAAGTTCTAACATGTTCTCTTTCACCCAGTCAGAATAAGGCTTTTTGTTAGTATATTTTTCTTTTAATTCTGAATCATCAATTATACGTCCTTCCTTTGTATCAATAAGAAAAATTTTACCGGGCTGCAACCTTCCTTTTTTTTCAATTTCAGAATTATTAACCGGCAACGTTCCGGCTTCGGAAGCCATAATTATTTTGCCGTCTTTTGTCTTCCAATAGCGAGCGGGACGCAATCCGTTCCTGTCTAAAATGGCACCGATAAATTTACCATCGGTAAATACAACCGACGAAGGTCCGTCCCACGGTTCCATTAATGAAGAATGATATCGATAAAATCCCTTTTTGTTTTCCTCCATGTTTTTATCCCCCTCCCATGCTTCTGGAATCATCATCATTAATGCATGAGGCAACGAACGTCCGTTTATCACAAGCAATTCCAAAGCATTATCAAACGTAGCGGAATCACTTCTGCTCGGGGCAACAATGGGAAAAAGCGTTTTCAACTTATCGCCGAAAAATTCGCTTTTGAATAATTGCTCGCGTGCATTGAATTTATTAACATTTCCCCGTAACGTATTTATTTCTCCGTTATGTGCAATCATCCTGTACGGATGAGCCAACGACCAAGTCGGGAATGTATTTGTACTGTATCGGGAATGAACAAGAGCCAAACCCGATTCAACTTCAGGATTTTGCAAATCGAGAAAATATCTGCGAAGTTGAATTGCTCTTAACTGCCCTTTGTAAACCATCACCTTGTTCGATAACGAACAGACATAGAAATAATCTTTTTGCGGAAGTTGAGTTTTTTTTACTTTAATCCAAATTTTTTTACGAATGTAATAAAGTATTTTTTCAAAATTTTCAGGCTCGGTTTTACTTCCTCTGGCAATTAAAATTTGCTTCATCATCGGCTCAACAGATTTTGCG
Organism: uncultured Melioribacteraceae bacterium; assembly: GCA_964617555.1. Taxonomy (GTDB): domain Bacteria; phylum Bacteroidota; class Ignavibacteria; order Ignavibacteriales; family Melioribacteraceae; genus 1-14-2-50-31-20. The sequence goes on from CAZTYP010000099.1 coordinate 21,851, forward strand.
GTTTGCCCTATTTCACTATTATTACGAGGGATATCCCGCCAGCCTAAAAATTTTTGTCCTGCACGCGTTACCTGATGCTCAAACATTGTTTCGATAATATGTCTATCCTCGGAAAGTTGAGGTAAAAAAACAATTCCTGTTGCATAATCTCCTTTCGAGGGTAGTTCAATATCCCTGTATTCACATTCAGCCCTCAAAAATTTATCGGGTATATGAATTAATATCCCTGCCCCGTCTCCTGTATTCGGATCGGAACCGGTTGCCCCTCTGTGTTCCATGTTTTCCAAAATTGTAACGGCATCGGATACAACCGTATGGGAGCGATTTCCATTAATATCAACTACAAACCCAACTCCGCAACTTTCATGTTCCGTCAAAGGATTATATAATCCGGTTGCTTTCGGAAACAGACTATCATTTCTCATAAATTTCTCTCATCTTTTTCACAGATACTCATTTACATATAAAATAATATTTTTTCTTAATTATGCAAGTTTTTTACCCATTTTATCTTAATTCAAGAGGAGATATTATAATATTACCTTATTTAATACGGATATTTATTATTTTTTCATAATATATTTAAATTATTGCTCCGAAAAATCATAAATACATACGCAAAAGCCCAATTTATTTATTGACCGCAGATTATTCAAAGAGAGTTTTTATCATTCATATTTCATCACATTAAGGAGTTGACTTTGCATATAATAAAATTTATTATTGCCTTTTTCTAATTAAGAGGAATGGTATTAATGAATTTAAACACCGAAAATTTGGATCTTGAATTAGCTGCCAGCCAGCAAGACCTTTGGAGAATTTTTAGAATTATGGCTGAATTTGTTGAGGGATTTGAAACAATGGCGAAAATAAAACCGAGTGTGGCTGTATTCGGTTCCGCAAGAACAAAACCAAGTCATAAATGTTACAAAAAAACCGTTCGTGTTGGTAAAGAACTTGCAAAAAAAGGATTTGGAATTATTACGGGGGGTGGACCCGGAATTATGGAAGCGGCAAATAAAGGAGCAAAATTGGGCGGAGGAAGTTCAACAGGAGTTAACATTGAATTGCCGCATGAGCAAAATTCCAATCCGTATATAGATAGTGATAAGTTATTAAGTTTTAGATATTTTTTCATTAGAAAAGTAATGTTTTTTAAATATGCTCAGGGTTACGTAATTATGCCGGGCGGGTTTGGAACAATAGATGAATTTTTTGAAATTCTTACTTTAACACAGACAAAAAAAACAAAACAAGTACCTATTGTTGTTATGGGAACGGAATATTGGGGACCATTAATGAAATGGATAAAAGATTACATGATCAAATTCAAATATATTGAAGATTTCGATATGAATTTATTCAAATTAACCGACGACCCCAAAGAAGCGGCGGAAATTATTTCACAATTCCATCATGGTAAAAAAATTCTTCCTAATTTTTAATTACGAGTTTTATATTGCGAAATCAATTAGTTGAAAATTTATTTAATTTACACGAAACCTATAAAGTTTCGGAAATTCAAAATAAGCGTTTCTCTCACTCGGATTTAATAAACGCATTAAACAAATTTGAAAATTCCGATTTAATTAACATATCTACGGCAGGATATTCCGCTGAGGGTCGCACTATTCAATTGGTCAAAATCGGATATGGCAAAATTAACGTAATGGCTTGGTCGCAAATGCACGGAGACGAATCTACCGCAACAATGGCTTTGCTCGATTTTTTTAATTTTCTTACTAGTGTTGATAAACAATTTGTCGATATTAAAAAAAACATTTTGGATAAAATAACATTATATATTCTTCCCATGTTAAATCCCGACGGCACCGAAAAATTTAAACGTAACAACAGTCTTGATATTGACATAAATCGTGATGCCGTCCGTTTACAAGCCCCCGAATCCAAAATATTAAAAGCAATACAAGAAAAAACACGTCCCTCTTTTGCATTTAATTTACACGATCAAGCCACGCGATATACCGTGGGAGATACCTCAAAAGTTGCAACAATTGCTTTTCTTGCACCGGCTTATAATCATAAAAAAGAGATTAACTCTACCAGAAAAAATGCAATGAAATTAATTTCTGTACTTGCAACCAACTTGCAACAATTTATTAGCGGACACATTGCAAAATATAACGATGATTTTGAGCCGCGTGCTTTCGGAGATAATTTTGTTAAATGGGGTAGCAGTTTGGTGTTAATAGAATCCGGCGGCTGGAAAAATAACCATGAAAAATCTTTTCTGCGTAAACTTAATTTTGTTGCTTTAATTTCCGCTTTTAATTCCATTGCAACGGGAAGTTACTTAAAAGCAACTACCGATGTATATGATAAAATTCCGCAAAATAAAAAACGATTATTCGATTTACTTTTGCGTAATATTACAATCCGGAAAAACGGAAAAAAATATTTGCTTGATATTGGAATTAATCAAAATGAAACAGGCACAAAAAACGAACGGGATTATTTTTTTACAGGGCAAATCGAAGAGGTCGGAGACCTTTCCGTTTATTACGGTTTTGAAGAGATTGATTGCAACGGAATGGAATTAAAATATGCAAAAATTTATCCCTCGGCTTTTAACAACCTTGAAGAGATCTCTGAAAACAAAATTATTGAAATCTTAAAAAATGGGTACTCTTTTATTAAAGTGAATGAGGTAAATAACAAAAGCAAATACACAAAACTTCCTATTAATATTATTCAATCAACAAAACCCGTAAATACTGAAATAAAAACCGGAGCATTTGCGAATTTTATAATAACCCAAAACGACAAACTTAAATATGTTTGTGTAAACGGCTTTTTGTTTAATTCAACAACTGCCGACAAAAATAATATCTTAAATGGTTTAATATATAATAATCTTATTTATTAATCTTTATGGAGCATAATGGAACAGACTGAAAAAAAAGAGGGATGGAAATTCCCCAAAGATTTTTGGCTTGCAAACTTTATGGAACTGTGCGAACGTGCGGCTTACTACGGTTTTTTTATTGTATTAACATTATACATGACAGATATTGTCGGCTTCACAGATATAGAAACAGGCGTAATAGTCGGATTTTTCTACGGACTGCTTTATCTTTTCCCTACTTTTGTAGGGGCTTATGTGGATAAAATAGGTTTCCGCAAAGGATTGCTTATTGCTTTTTCTCTCCTTACAATAGGATATTTTTTCCTTGGAGTTTTCCATACCAAATTATTGGTTATTTTCTTCCTTTTTGTTTTACTTGTAGGAGCCTCTTTTATAAAACCGCTGATTACCGGTACCGTTGCAAAAACCACTACCGAAAAAAATCGTGCACGCGGGTATTCCCTTTTCTATTGGATAGTAAACATTGGTGCATTCGGCGGCAAAACGTTTGTTCCCTTTATACGCCAAGGAATAGGATTGGAGTATGTCAACTTCTTCTCCTCTGCAATGGCATTTATCGCATTACTTTTTGCATTTTTCTTTTTTGACGAACCGGATAAGACATCAGGCAGCAAAACTTTGAAAGAAACCTTTGGAGCATTAAAAGGGATTTTGGCAAAACCGCGTCTTTGGGTTTTAACACTTATTATTACAGGGTTTTGGTTAATCCAAGGTCAATTATATGCAACTATGCCAAAATATGTAATTCGATTATTAGACGAATCAGCGAAACCCGAATGGTTGGCAAATGTAAACCCCGCCACAGTAGTGCTTTTTGTTGTACTTATTACACAGATGATGAAAAGACAAAAAGCCGTTACATCAATGCTGGTAGGAATGTTATTAATGCCTATCTCTGCTCTCTCTATGGCTTTGAGCCAAGAATTGGAAGCAATTACCGGACCGTCGGTTTCAATTTTAGGAATGTTTTCCCTTCATCCTCTTACCGTTATGATGATTGTTGGTATTGCAATTCAAGGAGTTGCGGAATGTTTTATATCACCGAGGTTTTTGGAATATTTTTCACTCCAAGCCCCCAAAGGCGAAGAGGGACTTTATCTGGGTTTCAGTCACTTACATTCTTTCCTTTCGGCAATAATAGGATTCAGCCTTTCCGGAGTTTTGCTTACAAAATATTGCCCCGACCCGCACACTTTACCAAGCGGTTTAACGGCAGCTCAGCGTGCTGCATATTACGCAGATGCTCATTATATTTGGTACTATTTTGTAGTTATCGGGTTGATTTCCGCAATTTCACTTTTTATTTTTAAAATTGTTACGGAAAGAATCGATAAAAAAGCGGAAAGCAACCTATAAAACTTTTCTAAAAAATTAAACCGTTTGCTAAAATGGATGTTTTTATTTATCGCTACTTCTAAACTCGGACTGTTAAGAAACGTTGTTATTAGACAACTAACTTTTCGCTTAATTGCCAAAGTTTGTTCTGAAGTTTTTTATTGTAAGTAAATCCTGCTGAGGGTGTAACTTGCGAATTAACAAAATATTTTCCGCTAACTCCTTCAACCTCTTTACTAACAGCTAAATATACGGAAGTAGCGGCACCGCTTTTTACACTTCCTCCTCCAAAGCCAAATCCTTTATGCAATAACTTTGTAGAAATGACTCCGGGATGCAAAACATTGGAAGTAATATTTTCAGTTTTAATCAATTCCGCAAGGTGATATGCAAACAAAACATTAGCCGCTTTGGAAAAAGCATACGCAGAAGAGCCGTCAAAGTTTTCCGGATTATTCCAATTTTCCAAATCAATTCCCGCGTATGCATGCATCATAGAACTTACGGTAATTACTCTGCCGTCGGAAGATTCCATCAATAACTCCAAGAGTAGATTTGTAAGCAAAAAATGCGCAAGATGATTAACGGCAAAGGTCATTTCGTAACCATCGGCTGAAAGCTTAAAATCGGTTTCGTACACACCCGCATTGTTAATAAGAACATCCAATTTGGAATATTTGTTTTTAATATTCAAAGCAAGGTTACGTACTTCACTTAATGAAGAGAAATCTCCCGTAATTAAATCAATTTTTTTATTGCCCGAAAGTTTTTTTAATTCCTCAACTGTTTTTGTGCAACTACCAATGTTTCTTCCGTGAACAATTACAATTGCTTCAGTTGCGGCCAGCTCCAAAGCTGTTTGTTTTCCAATTCCATCTGTTGCACCGGTAATTAAAATTATTTTCTCTTTCAATTGTCTTTCCTGTAAATTTAATAAAAAAGAGCTGTTTTAAAATTACGACACAAATTCTTAAAACAGCTCAAAACATTCAAAACAAAATTATATACAATTTATAAAAATCAGTTTTCCTCTTTGGCACGCAAAGAATCCCAGATCATATAAATTACAATTCCCATAAACATTACTAGACCTAAAATCTCCGCTGAATGAGATTCAAACCATTCGTGGTTAACCCAATTAAATCCCAAGTAACGCAATATGGCACTAATAACACCCATTAAAGCACCACCGGCAATAAAACCGGAAGCAATAAGCGTTCCGCGTTCTTTGCGGGCTTTATTTAATTTTTCGTTATTGCTTCGCGTTGATACATACCATGCAATAATTCCACCGGCTAAGATAGGGGTATTCAAATCGAGGGGAATATACATTCCCAAAGCAAAAGCAAGGGCTGGAACATTAATCATATTCAGAATAAGAGCCATCAACATTCCCGCAATGTACATCATCCAAGGTGCAGGTTGATTGGACATTAAGGGCTTGATTACAGCAGCCATGGCATTGGCTTGCGGTGCAACAAGTGCTCCGTCGCCAACAAAACCATATGTTTGATTAAGAATCAAAATTACCCATGCAACCGTAGCAGCCGATACAAAGGTTCCTACAAATTTCCACTTTTCTTGTTTATAAGGAGAAGACCCTAGCCAATATCCTATTTTCAAATCGGTAACAAAAGCACCGGCAACGGATAACGCCGTACATACAACTCCGCCTATAATAAGCGCCGAAACCATTCCCGCTTCGCCGGTTAATCCCACTGCTACAAGAATAAGAGAAGAAAGAATAAGCGTCATTAAAGTCATGCCGGATACGGGATTTGTTCCCACAATGGCAATTGCGTTGGCAGCAACCGTTGTAAAAAGGAAAGAAATAATTAAAACAATCAACAACCCGACAATGGCGTAAAGAAAATTATGCACAACACCGAAAAGGAAAAACAAGAAAACCACGAGAGCAACAAGAGCAATACCTCCGGCAATTATTCCCATCGAAAGGTCGCGTTGTGTTCTCAATGTTTCCGAGTTTCCCTCTTTTTTATGAAAAATCTCTTTTGCTCCGAGTACAAAAGCCGATTTAATAATACCGGACGATTTAATTATGCCAAGCAGTCCGGCCATTGCAATACCGCCGATGCCAATGTGACGTACATAATTGCTGAAAATTTGTTCTGCGGACATATCCTTTATAAGCAACGTAACATTTGCACCAATCGGTTGTGTAACGGCTTCGCCCAAATACGCAAATATGGGAATGATAACATACCACGCAACAAAGGAACCGGCAGCAATTATTGCCGCATATCTCAATCCCACAATATAGCCGAGCCCCATAACTGCCGCACCGACATTAATTTTAAAAACCATTTTAAATTTATCTGCAATATGTTCTCCGAGCGGAATTACTCTTGTAGAAAAAGTTTCGCTCCACCATCCGAATGTAGCAATAATAAAATCGTAAACACCCCCTATTAAACCGCTAAGTACAAGTACTTTTGCCTGTCCGCCACCTTTCTCGCCGGCGACCAAAACTTCTGTTGTAGCTGTAGCTTCGGGGAAAGGGAATTTACCGTGCATTTCCGCAACAAAATATTTTCTAAACGGAATAAGAAAAAGAATTCCGAGAAAACCGCCAAGCAACGAAGCCATAAATACTTGGAAAAACGCAACATCCAATTCCAATATATAGAGTGCCGGAATAGTAAAAATTGCCCCTGCAACAACTGCGCCCGAAGCGGCACCAATCGATTGTATAATTACATTTTCGCCTAATGCATTTTTACGTTTGGAAGCGGTTGAAAGCCCGACGGCAATAATGGCAATGGGAATGGCAGCCTCAAAAACCTGCCCTATTTTTAAACCGAGATATGCCGCCGCACCGGAAAAAAGCACTGCCATTAATAATCCCCACAAAACCGAACGAAAATTAATTTCGGGAACATCTTTATCAGGAGGCATTATCGGAATATACTCTTCACCTTCTTTTAATTCGCTGTAAGCATTATCCGGTAAACCTATCGATTTTGAAACCTCTTGTTCACTCATAAAAGCTCCTTATTATTTTATTAATATTGGCAA
>CAZTYP010000100.1:0-13949 GCA_964617555.1 uncultured Melioribacteraceae bacterium
GACGAACAATGGTAATGGGAAGTTTATCCATATATTTTTTAACTAATTTTTCCTGAGCAACTTTACTTCGTCCGTATGTAGTAATAGGATTTGGGGGCATATCTTCGGTTACGGGTTTACCTAATTTTGACGGACCTGCTGCAGTTTGACTACTAACGACCAATACACGTTTAATATTAGGAGCAACTTCCAAAACAACATCCAGTAAGTTTTGCGTTGTTTCAACATTTCCTTTAAAATAGTCCTCTTCCCTTTTTGCTTTTACTACCCCTGCAACATGATATAGATAATCAACATCTTTTAAGATTGTTTTCAGTCCTTCTTTATCAAAAAGGCCGGAATCGTGTATGGTTACATTCTTACCTTTTAACCATCTTAAATTACTTGTTTTACGAACGATACAATGAACTTCGTCACCTTTTTCAAGGAGATAATCAACAAGATTGCTACCTACAAAACCGCTTGCACCGGTTACTACCGAAATATTTTTTTCTGCCATAACAACAACTTAATTATTAATTAGTAAATTGAATTTTTATCTATTTAATTGTAACTTAACAGGTTAAATTTTGTATCAAAAGATAGTAAAATATTATTTTATTTACTCACATTAAATAATTTTGGAGAAAATTTGGACTTATTCAAAAAATGTTACGATTTTACCCGTGCCGACGAAATTAAAAAGACGGGGCTTTATCCTTATTTTAGAGCAATTGAAGAAAACGAAGGACCCATTGTTCATATTGAAGGTCGTGAAGTTATTATGGCCGGTTCTAACAATTATCTTGGGCTTACTGCACATCCGCGTGTTAAAGAAGCATCTATTAAAGCTATTGAACATTACGGTACCGGTTGTTCCGGTTCGCGTTATTTAACGGGAACATTGGAACTACATGAGGAACTTGAAAGAAAAATGGCAAAATTTTTCGGCGTAGAAGCTGTTTTGCTTTTTAGCACTGGATATCAAACGGGACAAGGAGTCATACCAACTTTAGTTCAGCGCGGCGAATATGTTGTTTCCGATAAAGATAATCACGCCTCAATTCAAGTAGCAGCTTTAATGGCTAAAGGAATGACTGCCGATTTGTTACGATATAAACATAACAATATGGAAGACCTCGAAAGAGTACTCAAAAAAATCCCAAAAGAAACCCCTAAATTAATTGTAAGTGACGGTGTATTCAGTACCGGCGGCGAAATTGTAGATTTGCCCAAACTGGTTGCACTTGCAAAAGAATATAATGCACGAACACTAATTGACGATGCACATGCAGTAGGCGTAATAGGCAAAGGTGGACGCGGAACAGCAAGTGAATTTGACCTTGTGGAAGAAGTGGACCTTACGATGGGTACTTTCAGTAAAACTTTTGCTTCTTTAGGCGGATTTATAGCCGGCAAAGCAAAAGTAATCGATTATATTAAACATCACAGCGCTTCTTTAATTTTTGCCGCTTCCCCTACCCCCTCTTCCGTTGCAGCGGCAATGACTGCTTTGGAAATTCTGGAAGAAGAACCATGGCGCGTTGATAAATTAATTGACAATGCTAATTACATTCGTAAAGGTTTATCGGAAGCCGGTTTTAACGTTATTGACGGACGCACCGGAATTGTACCGGTAATTGTCGGTAATGATGAATTAGCTTTTAAAATGTGGAGAATGCTTTTTGATAAAGGCGTTTTTGTAAATGTATTTATTTCTCCCGGCGTTCCCGAAGGACGCCAGATGATGAGAACAAGTTATATGGCAACTCACGAAAAACATCATCTCGATACAATTATCGATACCTTTAAAAGTGTCGGTACGGAATTGGGACTAATTTAATTTTTTAATACAACCGAATATTTTGCGGTTATATATTAACAGTTTTTACTTGGAGTAGATATGAGCAACATAGAAATTAAAACTCTTGAGCCGACAAAAAGTAATATAAAAAAGTTTATTAAATTTGCTTGGAAAGTCTATAAAGATGACCCTAATTGGGTTCCGCCATTAATGATGGATAAAATGAAGATTCTGGATCCTAAAAAAAATCCTTTCTTTAAAACAGCCGAAATGGAAATGTTCATGGCTTATAAAAACGGTGAACCTGTCGGCAGAATTGCCGCAATAAAAAACGATACACATAACGAAGTTCACAACGAAAATATCGGGTTTTTCGGTTTTTTTGAATCTATTAATGACCAGGAAGTTGCAAATAAACTTTTGGATAAAGCAAAAGAATGGTTAAAAGCCAAAGGACTTAATGCAATGCGTGGACCTGCTAATCCGTCAAGTAACGATGAATATGCAATGTTGCTGGAAGGTTTCGACGACCCTCCAAGATTAATGATGACATATAATCCGAAATATTATCTTGATTTAATGGATAATTACGGCATGAAAAAAATTAAAGATTTGTACGCATACAGAATTGATAATCAAAAATTATTAAAATCCGAAAAACTACTTCGTGTTGCGGAAATTGCCCGTAAACGTTCCAAGGTTGAAATAAAGGAAATAAATCTGAAAGATTTTAAAAATGAATTGGAAAAAGTAAAATTTGTTTACAATAAAGCTTGGGAAGCAAACTGGGGCTTTATTCCGATGACAGATGAAGAGATTGACAATCTTGCAAAAGAACTCAAACCGCTTGTTGAACCTTCATTAGTGCTTTTTGCTGAAATTGATGGTAAAACAATTGCTTTTGCTCTTGTTATGCTTGACTATAATGAACTTATAAAAGATTTTAACGGTAAACTCTTTCCGTTCAATGTAATTAAATTATTTACACAACGTAAAAAAATTACTTGGGCCCGTATAATAACGCTCGGAATTATCCCTGAATATCAACGTCGCGGCATTGACGCATTACTTTATTACGAAATTGTTAAAAGAGCGGAAAAATTAGGAATTATGCGCGGCGAGGCAAGCTGGATTCTTGAAGATAACGAAATGATGAATCGCGGTGCAAAAGTGATGAACGGAGAAATTTATAAAAAATATCGCGTTTATCAGATAGATATTTAACAAAAATCAAAATATTTTTTATGATAAGGCAGAATCTTTTCTGCCTTTTTATTTTAACATTTCGGGGGAAATTTGAATAGAACAATTCTCTTATTCTTTCTTTTTAATGCAACACTCTTTGCTCAATATACCCGACAAGATTCCGCTTTGGTTGCCACTACTTTTACACGCGAGTTTAATAAAAACATAATTTATAATTATCTCGGTTCAAATAATTACTCTAAAACAATATCAGCACTTTTAAGTATAAGTCATTCGGAAGATACCACTTTTGTAGATTCCGTAATATCGCTTGATTTTAATAAGTACGGGAAATATATACTTTTTACTTTGGAAGAATTAGGAGAATCTAAAAAATCTGTAAATTATTTGAATACTCTTTTAAACAAAAATTCTGTCAATTACCGTTCTGAAATTTATAATGCCATCGGCAAATGCGGAGATTCCTTAACACTGAAATTTTTGTTAAAATCTGTTGAAAATTCTTCAATAATTTCAACAGGTTTTCCTCTTGCGATTGCTTCTTTTCAGATGAGAGGAATTACAAATAAAAATACAAGTAGATATCTGGCAAAACATCTCAAATCAAGTTTATCCGCAGAAGAATTATTTAATACTCTTTATGGCTTATACAGATTAGGAGGCATAAAACAAAGTATACCAGAATTGACAAATATTATCTCCAAAAACGTCTCCGAAGAAATAACACTTTATGCCTTGCGTAACCTACAATTATTAAAATATTTTCCCAATGATTTCAAGTTGTTTAAGAGACTTATAACTTCAAAATCTTGGACAATTAGAACGGAAGCGGCAAATACACTTTGCTACTTCCCTTTTAGAAATTACAAAGAGATAACACTTTATTTAAACTTATTAAAAGATAAAAATCCGAATGTTTCCCGTAGTGCCGCTATCTCGATGCGAAAAATAGAATTACCGTTAAATATCAATCCTTTGCAAGCCGAAATTGAGAAATTACTTAACGGTGATAATTTACCACACAATACACAAGGTGAACTCTTTATCAGCTATGCAAATTTATACAAAATCGAGCCGGAGACGGCAATTGATAATTATGAAGATAAAATTGAGCCGAAATACGTCTATCGATTTTTAAAGGAAAATATTTTCGATTGGAAATTTAATTATAACTATTTAAACGATAAAATTAAAGAAAGCAACGAAATTGAACTCCTTGATTTATTGCCGGCATATTTAGCATTACAAAATAAACTTTTTACGGAAGATGAATATGCGGCTCATTTGTTCAATATTTTACAAACAAATTCTCCTTCCTCCGTTTCAATTATTGCAGACGGATTAAAACGACCCTTTGTTCAACATTATCGTAACTTGATGCAAGAAATTATTACGGAACAGATTTTTGTAAATAAAAACAACCCTCAATTTGCCGAAGCAATTATTTCTTTAACAAATTTAGCCTATAAAGTTGACCATATATTTTACGATAGTATAATTGAAATACTTACAACATCCAAACTCTATTCGATTAAAAAATTTGCCTTTAACAAGCAAGGAATAAAATTTTCGGGAAAGAAAGAAAACGAGCTATTCAATAAATTATGGGCTAATGCCTTTAAATATAAATTTGCCCGAATTAAAACCTCTAAAGGAAATTTCATAATTGAATTACTCCCGAAATATGCTCCTATTACATGCGGAAATTTTTCCATGTTAGCAACGAACGGCTTTTATAACAATGTTACATTCCACAGAGTTGTTCCCGATTTTGTAATTCAAACCGGTGATACAACCGGAACAGGTTGGTGCGGAGCCGGACATGAAATTGTTTCGGAATTCTCTCCCCGTCCTTTTAACAAAGGAGCCGTGGGAATTGCCAGCATCGGCAAAGATACGGAAGATTCTCAATGGTTTATCATGCATTCACTATATCCGCATTTAAACGGCAGATATACAAATTGGGCAAAAGTAATTTTCGGAATGGAAGTAGTAAATTCGATTGATGAAGGTGATAAAATTATAAATATTAAGTTAGTAAAGCACTATCGAAAGTAATCTCCCTTTAACTTCTTAATACCAAATTCCGTAACTTAGTTTTAGTATAAACTGATTGGAATCAAACTGCCAGGTTCTATCGGTAATTTTGTTAATATTATGATTGTAAACAACATATAAATCCGTAAGAGGGTTAATAGTCCAGCGCATACGTGTATTTGTACCTACGGAGCGGGAATCATTATCATATTGAATAAAACTGCTTAATTGCAGATCCGGAGAAAAATTTAATTGCAATCTGCCACCAAATAAATCCTGCTGAAAATTGCCCTCATGTAAATCGACTATATTTTTTTCATAACTCAAATCAATAATTATGTTACTTGTAAAACGAAGAGAGAGATTAAACTCCAATTGGTCTAAAGTTCCCGTGTAAAATGTTCCGAACCACCAAGTAGCCTCGCCGCTAACCGGACGTTTACTTGCCAGTTCAAACTCCAAACGATACCTCATGTAGTTATATTTCCCTACGGGAATAATAACCCCGTCTTCAATTTCGAAAGGTTCCGTTAAATTTTCACCGGTAGGTTTCACGTTAAATTCAAACCTGTCTCCGCTTTCCATTAAAAAATGTACGGGAGCAGTAAAAAAGCTGTAACTTTCCCATTGATTATTCAAATCGGTAACTAGGGAAAAACCCGATTCAAAAAAGAATTGACGTATAAACCCCCAGTCGGGACGTGGCATATAGTCGCATCCGAAATGATAATATTTAACTCCGGTGCGAGGTACAAATCCAATAGATGGCAAAAATGCATCGCCTACAAATTTGTATTTGAGTGAAATATCAAATAAATCGTTGGGATAGTCAAAAGTAATACCATACGACGTTTTGTTCCCCGATAAATCGGGACGATTGTTGTAAATTCCCCATACTCCTGCAAGAAAATTTTTATCGCCGAAAAGATCACTTATTTGATAAGTAAAATCAGCACCTAATAACCAACTGTTTTTAATTCCCGTTGGATCTCCTGCCGTTGCAATAATTCCTACATTGGATTGTTCAAAAATGTTTTGCTTAATTCTCACCACTCCCATATCCGCTTTGGGTACAAGAGTATCTACTTTGTCTGTATGTACATATAACGCTCCGAAATTAGTGTTGCCGACTTTGCCGTTTAACTTACCACCGGCAACAATAGGAACTTGAATACCTTTGTAAAGCCCGATTTTTCTGCTGAAAAAAGGAATAATATCGCTTCCCAAACCGATTCCGAAATCGTAAATATCTCCTCCTTCCAAAAAGAAACTCCTTTTTTCGGGAAAGAAAAGAGGAAAACGTGTTAAGTTTGTTCTTCGTGAATCTACTTCGGTTTCCGCAAAATCAGTATTAATAGTTAATGTTGCTGACACATCGGGGGTAATACGCTTGGTAAGGTCTCCGCTGATATCGGTATTAAACTCAACTTTTTCTCCGTAGTTTTTTGAAAATCCCGCCAAAGGAGAAATTTTCATAAGTAATCCGAGTCCTAAATTAAATTTGGGGAGATTTTTTATTATTCCTACTTTGCTGAGTGATTTTACATCATAATTTTTGTTAATTGCCGTCCATCTGTCTTTTTCCAACAAACGTTCAATTCTGCGTTCAACATTAAATCCCCATTTATGTAATCCTTTTTTAAAACTCAAAGATTTAACGGGGATAATAATTTCCGCAGTCCATCCGTAAGATGTAATTTGCGTTTTAGCATTCCAAACACCATCCCAGTTGGAGTTTTCACCTTCTCCTCGATGTGCAATAACCGCATCGTATCTGGCACCGAAAGGATTAACGGCAAAAATATATCCGGTTCTTTGGTCGCGATAAGTATCAAAAACAATTTTTATATTATCTTCGTTGTAGAGACGTACATCACGAGCTTTTGTGAAAGCGGTAATTTTGGATGGGTCATCGTAGCAGATAATTCCTAAAATAATATTCTCGCTATTTGCCGCAATTTTAACTATTGTTTTATAGGAGGGTGTTTTATTTTCTTCCGGTTCAACCATTGTAAGGCCGTTAATTGAATCGGCAATTTGCCAGATATATTCATCTAAAATTCCATCGAGGTTAAATTCTCCTTCGTATCGTTTTACATTCAACTCGTTTTGCTTAATGGTTTGGGAAAAAAGATTTGCTTTGCATATAGGCAGCAATAAAAGAATAAGACAGAATCCGCAATATTTAGAAAGAATATTCATAATTTTTCTAATTCAAAATTAATAAAAATTTGTGGAAATTCTTAATTGTATAATGAAAAACAGTTAAAACTTCTCTCTTTCTCTTGAAAACAGAAAAAAGCAAATAAAAAATTTAGGTAACTGAATCCAATAACATAAAATCTTTTTTCTTTTTAGGTGAAAAATTTTCTAAATTTTTCTTTTTAAATTCACAATCCGAATTTACAGGACAGACACCGCAACTCGGATTTTTGGGTGTGCAAATTTCACGCCCTAGCCTAATTAAATTTGTATGGAACTGATGTGCAATTTTAGGAGGAAAATTTTTATTTAATTTTAGAAAAGTTTTATCGGGCGTGGTTGCTTTTACAATGCCGATTCTGTTTACTGTTCTGTGAACGTGAGTATCTACCGGACAAACGTTCCTTCCTTCCGCAAATAATAAAACACAACTTGCCGTTTTAACCCCTACACCTTTGTATTTTGTCAGTTCCGTTATTGCTGATTGATTATCCATCTTTTCAATGTGACTAAGAGATATTTCAGAGTGTTCTTTATAAAGCTCAGTAATAAAATTTTTTATTGCAGCAGATTTTTGAAATCCCAATCCGGCAACTCTAATCTCTTTTTCAATCCTACTTCTTCTAACATTTAATAACTCATACCAAGATTTATATTTTTTTTTAAGATTCTGAAATGCTTTATAGGAATTATTATCGTTAGTATTTTGAGATAAGATTGTTGCAATAATCATATCAACTGAATTTGGAAGTGACTTTTGGCGAGGAGGTATTCCGAAATTTTTAATTAGGAAATTATTAACACGTACTATTTTTTTTATTTCGGCATTATTCATCTTGAGTGGCAATAAAAAAATTACCTCCTTAACATCATTCAATTTTATCAGAGGACGTTAAGGAGGTAGAAAGAACTAAATTATAACTGTAAACTTACATCAAAAAAATGCACGTTAGACAATCTGTTATAATCGGCAAAAGCATAGTTTATTGTAATTCCTAAACTATTGTTAAATTTATAATGTAAACCTGCACCGAATGTTAATCCGCCTTCACTATTATTCATAAATAACTGACGATATCCCATTCGTAACATTATTAATTCATCATAAGCAAACTCGGCACCTAAATTAAGATACTCGGAGTTATCATTGGGATGAACTGCATCAACTGCACCGGTGAATCTTATAAATTTGGTATTAACAATATCCATTGCCAAACCGAAACGGAACATTAATGGTAACGGAAATGCGTCTGTATCATATTTTGCCGGAATATTATTAGGACCGCTGTCAATGTTATTATTAGGGTCGGTATTGAATTTCAAATCCCTTCCATCAAGTGCTAAATCGGAACCGAAGTTGAAAATAGCGGCCGAAATTGTTAAATCGTTAAAAGGAGTTCTGTACAATGTACCAACATCTATTGCCATACCGGAAGATGAAGTATTCCATATAGATTCCCTAATAAATTTGAAATTTACACCAACAGAGAATCTATCGGTTAACATTTTTGAATATGTTAAAGCAAAAGAGATTGAAGTTGCATCCCACATTCTTCCGTCTCCATTGGGATTAGCATAAGTTGTAACTTCTTGTTCCGGTACTCCGAAAGAAGTAAAACTTGCGGCAACCGTTCCGGCATCCCCCATGTTGAATGAAGCGGCGGCGAAATCATATTTCATATCTGCCAACCAATTTGCATGATTAAATGTAAGTTCGGTTGTACTAACTGCGGTTGAAAGGCCGGCAGGATTCCAGTAAACAGAATAGATATCATGACTAATGGCAGAATAAGCACCACCCATACCAACAGCTCTTGCCCCCGCACCAATTTTAAGAAATTGTGCGGATGTGGTACCAACCTTAGTTGTTCCGCTGAATAACTGTGCATTGGCTTGAGTTAACAAGCCAAGCATCATTATAATTACTATAAAACTATATTTTTTCATTAAATTTCCTCCGTTATAAAAGCTTAAAGATTTTTTGTTCATAATATCTTCCTATTTTATAACTGCAAATCTGCCAATTTTTTCACCAACATTAGGAACTTCCACATGATAGATATAAACACCGTAAGCTATTCTGTGTCCTTCGTAACTTAATAAGTCCCAAGTTGCCATACTTGTAAAATCGTTTTTATATATTTCTTGAACTAATTCACCGGTAATTGTATATATTCTAATAGTACACTCTTGCGGTAAATTTCTGAATTGCAATTCTCTGTTGCCTCGTCTTTCCGGTAATCGCCCCGGTTGTTCCGACATACTATAAGCCACATACGGATTAGGAACCACTTTAATATCGTCCAATCCTGAAGCAACTTTTGCTTTATCAACCTTAGGCGCTTTACTGTTATAAATATATTTATTACCGGTATCAAAAGGTTTATCCGTTCTTACGTAGTAAACATCTCCGGCTTTAGGATAAATAGGTTTAAACTTGGCAACAATAGTGTCAATCTTAATTACAGAATCCGGAGGGTTAGTTGCAAAAGTAGTATCGTAACTTACCGTATCAGGTCTTAAACTAAAAGCAACCGCATACGAAACTTCTGCCGGTTTTGTTGGATTTGTAGGACGTAAAATCAATCTCTCGCCCCAATTCCATTTATTGTTATTATTTTTGGAATTAACCGTTTCGTCTAACATATAATTAGCTTTAACATAGTTACCGTTTTGATCGGTTTCCGATAAATTAATTATGTTAAACGGAACAGATGAAGGTCTCATTGAAGGAACAGCTAAAACAGTATCTCCGTGTTTCCATGTTCCGTCGGCATTTGTATCTGCTAAATCAACCCAAGTGATTTCCCAGTCAGCTTTATACTGAACATGAGGAGAACCAGGATAATCTGCAGCAGACCTACTCCAAATTACAGTATCCACAATATTAGTAACAACTCCTTCTTTCCAATCCGACCTTTCGGGATTAAGATTTAATTCATCGTTTTTAACAAAGATTCTCATTCCGTCAAATACAGGATTAGCATCGGAACTGTCTATTAAAGTACTATGATATACCGGATAATATCTGTAAGAAGCAACAAATTTTTCTCCAGATGGTAAATCGCCAGGATGATTTCCTCTTATTTTACCGTCGTTAGATTTTAAGATATATTTTGACGGAGAAATTATATTACCACCGGCATCTTTAAGGACAAAACTTGTCACTTCAATATTTTGTTTATTCAAATCAACGAATACAGTATCTTTGGAAATTACCGAATCAATAATGCCGGTTGAATCAAAAACATTGTACCTATCAGGAGCTTCAAAATAGATTGAATATAATTTATCTTTAACTTCCAACGGTTCCATAATTTTGATAACAATATCACCGGTTGCATCTCCTGCAATTTGATCCGGTCTTCCGCCAACACCTGCTTCTGCATCTGTCATACCGTTAACTTCTCCCATCGGAATTGCCATTGCCGTGTTTACATCAAAAGTAAGTTCACTGGTAATAGGGTCAACATCAATAATAGTTTGGGTTTCGGTAGGCGGAATATTAAATTTAGTTGAACCGCCGTCGTATGCAGCCAAGGCATAATAGTAAGTTACACCGTTAGTAACGGTAGAATCCACATATTCGTGAACCAACCCGCTATTAGAACCTACATAATATTTAACGCCTCTTCCAAGATATTCAACAGGATGGAAGCCGGAGAGACTGTCAATAACATCAAACTGCGCTATGCCTTTACCGATGAAAGGATTACCGAGAGCATCGGTAATAGTTTTTACATCTGCAAATTTGGGGTCTTGACTTCTGTATATTTTATATCCTTGAAAATCGAATGTACGTATAAACGGGTCAAAAGATTTTTCCGCATAATCATCCCAATATAATGTAACTCTTCCGTCACCGGGTACAGCCGTTAGATGCGGTTTATTAGGCGGTTTGGCAAATCGGTAATCCGATTCAAGAATACGCGTAGATGTTTCGGCATTCAAAATTAGGTGGTCTACATCATTACCGAATAAAATAGCCATCGAAAATCTTTGACTTTCTCCTGGCTCAAGTGATAAAGGACCGGTACCAAAGTTAAAAATATTATCACCGGCTTTGCTTAGTAATTCCTGGTCAACACTAATAGAATCTGATGATAACCATTGCCACATTAATGGATCGTTGCGAGGAACGTTTGGATCGGAATTAGTATATTGAGCAGCATGGAAACTTGACAATCCTATTTGGTCTGATTCGGAAATATCTCTTAAACCGAAGTTAAGTTCCGAACCTGCCCATTTGTATCCCGGGAGTCTTGTTTCACTAATAGGTTCACCAACCGTATAATCTCCGTCGTGGTCAATGTCATCGAACCAACCTTGAGACGGAACACCGTCTCCTTCACCAAAATCGGGACCAGGATAATTTTCCGATTCGGGACCGATTCCGTCAATACCGACATCATCTTTTGTAACGTCCCAGTCTCCATCCTCATCGCCGGAAAATCTTGGTTTAGGAGCACCGTATATTTCGGTATATTTTGCCAAATCGCTTATTCCGGTTTCAAGAGGAACATTAATTCCGTCAATGTAACTACCGGCAGTATTGAATGGAGATTCGTCGGTAATACCGTCATCATCATTATCAAGTCCGTCAACATTGTTGGAAGGAGATTCCAAAAATTTCCATCCGAAATACCCCGTAGGTCTTCCGCCCATTCCTTTTCCGTCATCATCCCAAGAATAAACCATGTTTCTGGCACGTTGCGGAACACCGGATAATTGCATGGAAGTACCGAACGGGTCGATAAAATCAGCTCTATCGTCTGCATAATCGGAAGGACCTCCAACGTGCGGGTCGCCGTGCATACCGAAATACGCTCTTGTAAGTGCTTTATCGCTTGCATTTGTAATTTTGTAAACAAGAAACATAATATCTTCGGCAAGAGCATTATTAAATTGTAAAACTCTTACTTCCATATCAAGGCCCAAACCTCTCATTGTTGAATCGGTAAGAGATGGAGAATAAGGGAATTCCGCATTAGAATAATCATCAACAACGTAAAAGACTTCTTCGTCGGGAGCGGTTGAAGCATCACCTAAAAATGCAGGCCAAACATATTTACCCACTTCAGGGCTGTACCATCTATCAGGCCAAGAATCAGGTTTACCGTCGCCGTCGCTATCGGCAATACCAAGACGTGCTATTTCGTTTTGGGTTGTATCAACATAACCGTTTTTTGGTAACCAGCCCCACTTTAATGTTCCGTCTGCACTATAATCACCTTGCCCTGTTTTAACAAACGAGTCATCAACAATTTGAAGTGTAACACCACTATCGTTAACAACTTCCGCAGCCGCTAGAGGCCCGAATTCAAAACCGTAACCTAGCCCGTTCCAAACAAGGTCGGCAATATTACCAAGTCTGTTCGGAGCACAGATAGAGCCGTAATTAAACAGGATAGTAGTAATTTTATTACCATTAATAATAGACTCTTTAACTAACCTAGGGTTGCCGGTAGTTTTAAACATTTTCGGTGCATACATATCACCAAAAAGTCTTTTTGCATCCTCTTCCGATAACTCTTTATATATAGGGTATCCGTTTTCATCGTATCTTTGGGCGTAAACCATAGATGAAAGGAAAAGAGTTAATGCAATTAATAAAAATGCTTTCATTTTAATTTTCATATTTATTTAACCTCTATCTTTATACTCAATTAAAGTTAAGTGAAAAACCGAGACGAACTTCTCTTGGGGCACTAACCATTTCCGGTCTTCCGGAATAATATCTGTCAATTTCACTTATATCAAAAAGTCCCGGATCTCCTCTTTCAATCCTATCTCTTATTCTGCTAAATTGTTGAGGATTAACCGTTTCTTCAATGGTTCTTAAAGCTCTGCCAGTACTTGCATAAACGGAAAGTTCGTTTTGAGTATCGAGCAAATTACTAACCCACAAGAAAACAGACAAGTCGAAATCTCCTATTGTAAAGAATTTTTCAAATTTAAAATCCAATTTATGTTGTAACGGTTGTGTATCGGAGCGTTGTTCAAATGTAATAGGAACAATCATAGGAGGATAACTCGGTGTATACGGCTTACCGGATTGTAAGTTAAATATAAATCCGAGTGTCCAGTTATTGTAGTCATACAAACCGAAAGTAATGTTAAGAACGTGGGTTCTATCGAAACTTAGGGGTACCAAATAAGTTTCGGATTGTTTCCCTGCAGCTTCACTAAAGAATAATTCGTCGGAAGGTTGAGTTCTGTTACCCTCGGCAATTTGATATGTATAATCAAGGGTTCCGTAAAACATATCTTCTTTATTTCTTCTTCTTTCCAATCGGAAAGAAAGCCCGCGAACATTAGAGTATGCCAAGTTGGTAAGAACCGAATATTTACGACCGGTTTTAGTATAAACCGTTTGATAATAAATATAATCTCTAACATCTTTATAATAACCGGTAAGTTCCATCTTTAAGTTTTTTGTCAATTGTTGTTGAAGTCCCAATTCATATTGAACTGAACGTTGCATTTCAACATTTGCATTTCCGAATCTAGGAGTAGAGCCAACATTGGCTACATAAAAATTGTCATTGTAATACAATGATGCTAAACTACCGTTTTGATAAAAATGCCCGTAAGAAAATCTTATAACCGATTCTGCTGTAATTGGATATGAAATCGAAAGTCTTGGAGACAAATATTGTTTAGGTTTTGTAGGCACAAGATTTCTGTCCATTGCTCCGGATTTCAAATCTTCTAAATCTTT
>CAZTYP010000101.1:0-20996 GCA_964617555.1 uncultured Melioribacteraceae bacterium
CCTCGCAAAATAAAAAAAGCCGAAATTATAAATCCCGGCTTCTCTTTTGTAGCGGGGATAGGACTTGAACCTACAACCTTCGGGTTATGAGCCCGACGAGCTACCAATTGCTCCACCCCGCGATGTAAAATTGAGACACGAAATATAGACTTTGGCACGATAAATGTCAAATAAATATAGTATTATTTAAATTTTAACTTTATTTTTAAATAAAATTATATTTTTTTGTAAAAACGGAAAATTTTACATGTTAAAAAAGGTATGTTATGTTAAAATCACTACTTATTAAGGATTATGCTTTAATTGAAAATATTAATGTGGATTTTGCAAAAGGGCTTAATATTATAACCGGTGAAACTGGTGCCGGAAAATCTATCATTATAGATGCAATGGGGCTTCTGCTCGGCGAAAGAGCTTCTACGCAAGTGGTACGAAAAGGTGCAAAAAAATCTATTGTAGAAGGTGTTTTTGATGTTGCCAATAATAAAAACGTGGAAGATTTTCTTATAAAAAATGATATCGATTTTTTTAATGAGTTAATTGTACGTCGTGAAATCTCTTTGCAAGGTTCCAACAGAGTATTTTTGAACGATACCCCTACTACACTTGCACATTTAAAAGAGATTGGAAATATGCTTGTGGATTTACACGGGCAGCATGAGCATCAATCGTTGCTTAGGTGCAGTACCCACATAGATTTTCTTGATGAATTTGCAGAAGTAACTCCACTGTTGAAAGAATATAAGAATGAATATTCCAAACTCTCCGAAATTGCCAAAGAGTTGTTTGTTCTTAAAAATAAGGAGAACTCTTTAAAAGAAGAACGCGAAGCATATGAATTTCAAATAAAAGAGATTGATGCCGTATCCCCCCAAGTAGGAGAAGATGTAAAACTGAAAGATGAGTTGAATATTTTGGAAAATGCGGAAAAACTTCTTTACTTAATGGAAGATATTTATAACAGGGCTTACGAAGATGACAATTCCGTTCAAGATAACTTGGTAAAAATCCAGAACGGTTTATCGGAACTTTCCGAAATAGATAATTCATTTTCCGAAAAAGCAAGTGAAATTGATTCCGCAATTGCAATTGTAAATGACGTGGCGGATTTTATACGCAGTTACCGTTCCAAGGTTGAAAACGACCCCGCAAAATTAGATGAAATAAGAGAACGGCTCGGAGCGTTAACTCTGTTGAAAAAAAGATACGGCGGAACTCTCGAAAAGGTAATAGAACATCGTGAAAACATTGGAAAAGAATTTAATCTTACGGCAAATTTCAAGGAACGTATTGAAGAGTTGGGGAAAAAATTAGAAGAGGTAAGAAAATCTACCGGTACCATTGCCAAAAAGATTTCGGAGGTACGTAAATCCGTAGCCGAAAAAATACGCACCGATGTAATTGAAACCTTGGAAAATCTGGGTATTTTTAATGCCGATTTCAAAGTGGACATAAATAATATAACTGCAAACGACAGCACGGCAAATTATATTTGGGTTGACGGAACAAAATATAAATTTAATGCAAAAGGTTACGATGAAGTTCAATTTTTAATATCAACAAATTTGGGCGAAGATTTAAAGCCTCTTTCAAAAGTTGCTTCCGGAGGTGAAATTTCCAGAATTATGTTGGCGTTAAAAACCATACTTGCAAAAAACGATAAATTACCCCTCCTTATTTTCGATGAAATTGATACCGGTGTAAGCGGACGCATTGCACAAAAAGTTGGGGCTACACTTAAATCACTTTCCAAACTACATCAAATAATTTCCATTACACATTTACCGCAAATTGCCGCATTGGCTGATGAACATTTTTCGGTTGAAAAGAAAACAATCGGGACACGCGTTGTAAGTTCCATAAAAAAATTGAATGACGATGAAAAAATTAATGAAGTGGCAAAATTGCTTAGCGGCGAAGATATTACAGACGCGGCGATAAACAGTGCAAAGGAATTAATGGGTTTGAAATAGAAAATTCAATCTATTTTTGTGATGTAAATCAAAAAAAAGATGCAATAACCATTTATTGTTGCTATTTATATAATATATTATAATCTTCAATCCGAAATTTAATTTAAGCTGAGGAAAATATGAGAAACGGATTTCTAATTACAATTATTTTACTTTTTAGTGTTAAAATGTTTGCTCAAATTGGAGATAAACTGACCCAACTTCCTCCGGATGAAGTTGCAAGGTATGTCCAGCCGTTGGCAACTGCTTCCGGTACTTATTTTAATTCCGGCGGCTATTTTAAGGCAAATGTTTCAAAGGGGTTTGGTCTAAAAGTTAGTATTGTCGGAATGCAAATATATATTCCCGAAGAACAGAAAACTTTTACGGTACATCCTTACGACGGATACACCGGTAACGAAGAGTCTGCAACTTTTTTTGGAGATAAAGGAGCTGCCATTGCCGGCCCGAACGGTTATATTGTTTATCCTCCCGGATTAAATTTAAGTTCTCTCCCCGCGGGAATTCCTCAAGTAGCCGTTAGTTTTTTCGGTGCGGAGGCAATGTTAAGATACTTTCCCAAAATGCATATAAGTGATGTAGATTTGGATTTACTCGGTTTTGGAATTAAATATAATTTTACAGGATTAATTCCTAAATTTCCCGTTGATATTGCAGTGCAGGTTTTGATTAATAATTTTGAAGCAATTCATCCTAATGCGGAAATTAAAACGGCAAATATTGCCGCAAATATACATGCAAGTAAAAAGTTTGAAATGTTGATTCTTTACGGAGGTGTTCAATACGAAAAAACATCTATGGATTTAAATTACACTTTTGACGGCTTGGGATTTCCGGGGGTTATGCCTAACGATAAAATCGAAGTTAACGTAGACGGTGAAAATTCCATGCGGTTTACCGCCGGTGTGGCTGTGGAGTTAGGTGTACTTGCATTAAATGTAGATTACAACATCGGTAACCAAAACGTAATTGTTGCCGGATTAAATTTTGAATTTTAAAATAGGAGATAATATGAAAAAGATATCCAAAATAATCGCTTCGCTTTTGTTTATTACATCATTAATGTTATTTAGTGGGTGTGATAACTTATCCGATATTCCTCTTAACATTCCTATCGGAGTCGAATTTTCATTAAGCGGAAACGAAACATCGCTTGAAGGAACAACTTCTTTTTGTCTTAACCAATATAAAGAATGGACGGATAATAAAGATGCACTTAAATCCGTCAGCTTTATCTCTACATCCTATTGGACAAAAGCGGTAACCCCTTCCGATCTATCCGGTACAATTAACATTGCGTTAAAAGGTGCTGCCGGAGAACCGATTTTTAATGTAACAATGAAAGATGTTGCCTTAAATACTTTTATTAATAAACCGTATAAAATTGTTTTAACCAAAGCTGAAATTGATGCTTTTAACGGTTATTTGGACGGCATAAAAGAGGGACCTGATTGTACAAATCCTTCTTTTACCGCCGAAATCAATATCAGTAATATAACAGGCAGCACTTCTCCGTATAACATTACGGGCAAAATAGAAATTGTATTGGAAGCGGTTGTTGAGCCTTAGTTTTATGAAGCGGGGAAGTTATTTCCCCGTTTCCTCTTTAATTTGTAAGTATTAAGATTGAGTTTGTAGTTGAAAAAAATATCACTTTATATACACATTCCGTTTTGTGAACATAAGTGTATTTATTGTGATTTTTATTCGATAACGATAACGGATAATCTTTCCCGCTTTTTATCGGCATTGAAAAAAGAAATTTCCGAATTCTCAAATTATTTTAAAAATACGGAAATCCAATCCGTTTTTTTGGGAGGTGGAACACCTTCGTTACTTTCCGCAAAACAAATAGATGAAATCTTAAGCACAATTTGCCATTATTCTAATCTCGGTGAAGGTGTGGAAATTACATTGGAAACAAACCCCGGAACCGTTGACTTGCAAAAATTAAAAGAATTCAAAAAACTCGGGATTAACAGATTAAGTATAGGTGTGCAAAGTTTTAACGATATGGAGTTGAAATTTTTAACCAGAATACATGACGGAAAATCGGCGATTAAAACAATAGAAGATGCAAACAGAGTCGGTTTCGATAATATTAATCTCGATTTAATTTTTAACCTGCCAAAACAAACACAAAGTATTTGGGAAAAAAATCTGCAAACAGCTCTTGCTCTTCCCGTTAAACATATTTCAACTTACAGTTTAATTTTAGAACGAGGTACAATATTAAACAAACTTGTGTCTGAAAAAAAAATCCTTATAAATAATGATGATTTTGATGCATCATTATATGAATTTACTATGGAGTATCTTTCCGCCAAAGGTTTTAATCAGTACGAAGTTTCTAACTTTTGCAAAACCGGTTACGAGTGTATACATAATCTTACATATTGGCATCATAAAAATTACATTGGTTTTGGTCCTTCCGCACACTCTTTTTATAAGAATAAGCGTTGGTGGAACTGTTCGGGTGTTAAACAATATATCAATAAAATTACTCAAACGGGAAATGCCGTTTGCGGCAGTGAAAAATTATCCGATGATAAATTGCTGGATGAATATGTAATGCTGGCACTTAGAAGTAACGGGCTTAACCTAAAAAAACTCGAAAATATTTACGGAAATGGTTGGTTTATGCAAAACAGAGAATATTTAAATCATCTGAAAAGGAATAACTTCGTAATTGAGAAAGATAATTTTATTAAATTTACACCCAAAGGTTATTTGCTTTGCGATGAAATTTTGCAAAAACTAAAATAAATAAAACTTCAATTTGTTTTTACGGGTTATTATGAAAAAACTTGAATTACATTGGCAGATTTTAATTGCTCTTTTTTTAGGAATAGTTTGGGGATTTTTTGCTCCTGATTCAGTCCCTTATATTAGTTGGATGGGAACAATTTTTCTTAGAGCATTAAAGATGATTATTATTCCGCTAATATTTACCTCAATAGTTACTGGGGTTGCGGGCATAGGGGATGCGGAAAATCTTGGTAGATTAGGGGCAAAAACATTTGCTTATTATTTGGTTACTACAACATTGGCAATTATTACAGGGCTGTTTTTTGTAAATATCATTAAGCCCGGAATTGGTGCCGAACTCGGGTTTTCGCAAACAATAGACGGAGTATCTTCAACAACCAATTCCTTTAGCGATACTTTAATAAATATTGTTCCCACAAATCTTTTTGAGGCAATGAGCCAAGGTAAAATTCTACCTATTATTTTCTTTGCCATTCTTTTCGGTTTTTTTATTACTCAAATAGGAGAAAAACAAAAAGAATTAATGAACAATTTTTTCAATGCCGCTTTTGATGTTATAATGAAGATTACAATGTTTATTATAAAATTTACTCCGCTCGGAATTTTGGGTATTGTTGCAAAACTTGTTGCCGACCAAGCCGATTCCATTTTGGTTGTTGGCGGAAGGCTGGCGCTTTATTTGGTTACTGTAATTTTAGCTTTGGGAGTGCATTTCTTTATTACGCTTCCGTTAATTCTTAAATATGTTGCAAAAGTAAAGCCATGGGCATATTTAAAGATTATGAGAATTCCGTTGCTTACTGCATTTTCAACATCGTCTTCTTCGGCCACTTTACCTCTTACTTTGGAAGCAGTTGAGCATAAAGCGGGGGTAAGCAATAAAGTTACAAGTTTTGTTTTACCTTTAGGAGCTACCGTAAATATGGACGGAACCGCACTTTATGAAGCGGTTGTTGTAATGTTTATTGCTCAAGCTTATGGTGTTGAATTGGGAATGATGCAACAGATAATTGTAATTATTACTGCCGTACTTGCTTCCATAGGTGCCGCCGGTATTCCGATGGCAGGCCTTGTTATGATTTCGGTAATCCTTTCCGCTGTCGGGCTTCCGCTTGAAGGTATTGGGCTTATTATTGCCGTTGACAGAATTGTGGATATGCTACGCACGGCCACTAATGTATGGAGCGACAGTTGCGGAGCTGTTGTTGTTGCAAAATCGGAAGGTGAAAAATTAAATGTCGAAAAATAATTATATAGGTTTACAATGAGTAAAATAAAAGAAAAAATAGTTGTTATCGGAGCCGGTAATATCGGTAAGGCAATTGCACAAGGTTTGTTGGATTCCAAAATAATTACTCCTTCCAAACTTACTTTAACAAGACGGAACACAAACGCCCTTAAATCGTTTGCCGATAAAGGGGTTAAAATTACTTCCGATAATATTGCGGCGGTACGTAATTCCTCCATTATCATTCTTGCCGCTACTCCGCAAAAGATGGATACCATTTTAAATGAAATAAAGGATGTCCTTATTCCTCAAAAGCATATGCTCTTATCTATTGTAACCGGTGCCGAAATTAATCATTTTAAAAAGATTTTAGGCGATGATATTCCGGTAGTACGCGTTATGCCTAACACTGCCATTGCAATTAAGGAATCTATGACATGCATTAGCGCAACAGCGGAAGACAAAGCGGCACTTGAAACAGCTGAAATTATTTTTAATACTGTTGGCAAAACCGCAGTAATAAATGAAGATTTAATGGGGCCCGCTACTGCATTGGTCGCTTGTGGTATTGCTTTCTTCTTAAGGGCTATTCGTGCAGCCGGACAAGGAGGAACGGAAATAGGGTTTCATGCCGAAGATGCAATTATGATGGCTGCACAAACGGCAAAAGGAGCGGCATCGTTGTTGGCAAACGGAGGATATCATCCTGAAAGAGAAATTGACAAGGTTACCACTCCCCAAGGATTAACCATTACCGGGTTAAATCAAATGGAACATCACGGTTTTAGTTCCGCAATGATTACCGGAATTGTTTCTTCTGCAAAAAGAGCTGAAACAATTATGAAAAAAGAATAAAGATTTTGTGTATTTTTACTTGGTGCAAACAGCACCAAGTAAAAATACAGTTTTAAGTTGCATCGTATCTTAAATTATCACTATCGGGAATATCTTTTCTTAAATATTTTATTTTCATTGAATGAAACCGAATAAACAAATATTATCCCTTGCAGTACCGAATATATTAACCAATCTTTCCGTGCCTTTGTTAAGTTCGGTAGATACAGCAGTGGTGGGGCATCTGGATAAGACTTATTACCTCGGAGCAATTGCGGTCGGGTCAATGATTTTTAATTTTATTTATTGGATGTTCGGGTTTTTAAGAATGGGAACAACCGGTTTTACATCGCAAGCAGTAGGCAAAAAAGATGAAAAAGAGATTATCCATAATCTGTTGCGTCCTGCAATTATTGCTTTAGCATTTGCTTTGCTTATAATTGTTTTGCAATATTTTATTGCGTTAGTTGCTTTTTCGGTTTTGGATGCTTCGGCACAAGTTGAAAAATATGCGAGCCAATATTTTTATATAAGAATTTATGCGGCTCCGGCAACATTACTTATATATGTTTTTCACGGATGGTTTCTTGGAATGCAAAATGCCCGATATCCCTTAATTTTATTGATTTCCGTTAATATCCTTAACGTAGTTGCAAATCTTTTTTTTATTTATGTTGTAGGTATGAAATCCGAGGGTGTGGCTTACGGTACTGTTGTTGCCCAATATTCCGGATTGCTTTTGGCTCTGTTTCTGTTTTTTGCAAAATATAAAAAATTATTAAACCGTTATTCCGTAAAAGAGATATTAAATATTTCCAAATTAAAAGACTTTTATCAAGTAAACGGGAATATCTTTATACGGACGTTGGCACTCCTTTTTGTACTCAGTTTCTTTACAGCTGAATCCGCTTCTTTTGGCGATAATATTCTTGCCGCCAATACAATACTGATGCAGATGTGGATAGTTATTTCATACGCTGTTGACGGGTTTGCATTTGCCGCCGAAAGTATTGTAGGTAAAATGATTGGTGCCGGTGAAAAATTACATTTAAAACTTACGGTTAAATATTTGTTTGCTTGGGGATTGGGAATCGGGATCTTTTTTACACTCGGTTATTTGTTTTTCGGAGAAATAATTATTAAAATTTTTACTGATAATAAAACGGTTATTACTATTGCACTCGAGTTTATCGGCTGGACGATAGCAATGCAAATAATTAACAGTATCGGTTTTATTTGGGATGGTATATATTTGGGAGCAACAAAAACAAAAGCAATGCGTAACTCGATGTTAATAAGTACATTGCTTGTTTTTCTTCCGATATATTATGCTACAAAAGGAATTTTGGGCAACCATTCCCTTTGGTTTGCCTTAACACTTTTTATGATTGTTCGTGCTTCTACTTTAACATTTTCGGCAAAAAAAGAAATTTTCGATTTTAAATAAATTATCGTATCCAAAAATTATTTTAACAAAAGCATCTTAATCGTTTTTGAATATCCTCCGGCATTTAAGCGGCAATAATATACTCCGCTTGCCAAATCTTTTCCGTTAAAATTAACCTTGTAATAACCTGTAGATTGTATTTTGTTTACAAGAGTTTTTACCTTTTTCCCCAATGCATTGTATACATTCAATTCTACTTTTACGTTACCGTTTGGAATTGTTGAAGCTATTGAATAGCTTATGATAGTATTCGGATTAAACGGATTTGGATAGTTCTGGGTTAACTCAAAATTTTTAGGAGTTAGAATATTTTGGTTTACTCCGGTTGAGGAAGGAATTCTATTAATTTCCAACAGCGCTACAGAAGGGGAGGCTAAATCCGGTAGATTAATAATTAATGAATCGGTAAAACTAATATTCGTTGTAATTTGAACATCTTTACTGTTAGGTTTTTTTGTAATGTGTTGAATACAACTGACGGAATCATTTGGTTGCCACGGCAAATTATCTATCCGTATTTTAAAATTATTTTCATCACTATTATAATTTGAAAGCAAAATATACAATTTGTTTCCATCATCCGATTTTGCCGCCAATAACATTATGTTTGTTGTATCTGTATTAATATCTTCTGTAACAACAACATCTCCGGATGAAGAAATTTCGGCTGGAGTATTTTGGAGAATCATATTATAGTATTTTAACGCATATCCGGTCCAAGTATATGTTTTGCCGTCTTTTTCAAAAAAGACATCACCCGGATACCAAAACATTTTATCTACGGAAGAATTTTGTGCGGTAATTAATAACGAAGCATAATAGGCTGTTCCTTTACTGTTGCTGTCAAAATAATCGAATGCATCCTCGTTTAATGCATGGTTTATTTCGGATATATGACTTTCCGTATTTGTAAATCCCGCTGTGTCCAGACGGGTTCTTACTTTTTTCGCGATGCCCGCAAGCAAAAAAGGATTTTTAAGACCGTAAATATGCCACGAATAAAAATCAAGAGGTGTATTTTCATTTTTCAAATAGCTGAGAAAATCAGCACCGTATTGTGTTGCTACTCCTAAAGTAGTGGAAGGGTGCGCCCCGGGTCCTCCTATTTTAAGTGTGGGGAAGGAGAGTTTCAGGGTATCCATTACGGTTTTAAACATTTTATAAAATTGTGCCGGGGTTCCATCCCAAAAAAGTTTTTGTGGTTCATTCCATATTTCCCAATACTCAACATTGAAATGTGTGCCGTTATTCCAACCGAAATTTGTGTGCATGATTGTTTGTTTGCAAAGTTTGGCAAAATTTGTAAAATCAACACCGTTGGAATCGAGAGGAGGTGCCATTGGTTGTAAAGGGTAATTGGGCCCGGGATAACTGCATCCGAACCTTACGTACGGTTTTACATTGTTTTTAAATAAACCGTATATAACTTTATCGTATTCTTTCCAACTATAACAGGCCGGGTTGTTCGGGTCAAAATTTTCATTGATTGTTGTGTATTTTTGAGAAACGGAATCAAAATTCCAAAATTTTGAATAGTAACAGTAATCGTTTGCTCCGTGATAATCGTGAAGACGAACATATGAAATGCCCGCATCTTTATATCCGTTTTGCAGATATCTGGGATTAGCTTTGTTCACGTTGGTTAATACTTTCACATTTCCAACGGTTTTGCTAAAATCCACATGAAAATTATGTTGTCCGAAAATTATTGTTGTGTAAAACAAAAAATATAAAAATGTAACCGCTTTTGTCATGTTTTCTCCGTATCTAAATAATATGTTATATGTTTTTTATTTCAAAATAATTCCAGTAAAAAAACAAAAATAGGGCATTTGGATAATAAATGTGTAATATTTTTATGGATGTGCAAAATTTTATAACCACAATAAAAAACATTGAAATTATTGAAGTAAATAGATAATTTGCAATAACAATTATAGTTAAATCGGAGGAGTATCGAATATAATTCTACCATCTTTTAAATTTGAAACAACTATCAGGTACTATAATTTTCGGTAGAAATTTACAACAGATGCGGAGGATAATAACGATTCTTTCGGTTATAATTGTTATCATTTCCATCACTGCATCTTTCGGTTTTACCATCAGGGGAGGTCGTTTACTTAAAACTAAGGCGAATGACGCCGCCGGGGTATATCTTTTCCCCGATGAGCAAAATTTTGCTTTTTTAGTTAATTCTCTTTTATCCGATTCAACCAATTCAGATTCCCTTTCGGGTGAAGCATTTCAAGATTCATCTGTTACGGATTCCGTAATAACCGTCGATTCTATGGCTTTGGATTCTACCGCACGCCTAAAATATTTTGCCTACAAGCAACCCGATTATTTAAGCAGTAGAGCCGTTGAACCGTTTAAATCCAAATTCTTCATCTATCCTTCACCCACCTATGTAAAAAAGACCGTTGAGCTTGATTCCACAGGACAATATGTATTAATTAAAGAAACTATTGCGGGCAAGCAAACACGCATTGCAGTTAAAATGCCTTTAAGCGATTATATTGCGGAGCTAAGTAAAAAAATAAATAAAAAGGAACTTAATAATTTATCCCGTAAATATGAGCTTGTGGAGGGGAATGATGATTTGGGGGATTTGCTTTCAAACATTACCAATATTGAAATACCTTTGCCGAGTACTTCATTTCTTTCCATTTTCGGGCCGCCGAAAATCAATTTAAGAATTAACGGTTCGGTAGATATTCACGGGGCTTGGAGGAATGAAACAACAGAAGGACTTACTGCCTCTGCTTTGGGTAATACTCGTAATGAGCCGGATTTTAGTCAACAAGTGCAAATTAGTGTTAACGGTACTATCGGGGACAAGCTAACAATAGGGGCTGATTGGAATACGGAGCGAACTTTTGAATATGAAAATCAATTGAAACTTCGTTATAAAGGTTACGAAGATGAGATAATTCAATCTATCGAAGCCGGTAATGTGTCGTTACAAACCTCGCCTTTGGTTGGCGGTAGCGAAGCCCTCTTTGGTGTTAAGGCAAAATTCCAGTTCGGACCTTTCACTTTAACGGCATTGGCATCTCAAAAAAAAGGAGAGGTAAAAGAAGTTTCCGTTTCGGGCGGTAGCGAAAAACAAAAATTCTCCATTCAAGCATTTAATTATTCCGAAAACAACTATTTTCTTGATACGGTTTATGCAAGCGTGTTACCTCAGTACAACTTTTTTAATAAATATTTCGGTAAACTTACTCCTCAAGTAGATAATAGGTATTTTGTTAAAGAGCTGGAAGTTTGGAGGTCTGCACAAGGTAATATCAACCAAGCTACACAAAAGATTGCAAACGTGTTTATTAATTTAGACGGACGTCATCCGGCAGATAGATATGATGATATTTGGCGGGGTGACGGGAACGATGTTTCGGGCGAAACAATGTATCGTACAAGATTTGAAAAATTACAAGAGGGTGTAGATTATATTTATCACGAAGCAACCGGATTTGTTACGTTCAAAACGCAAATACAAAGATCGGATGCTATTGCGGTTGCCTATAGAATTGAAGGAGCTACTAGTGCCTCGGAAGATGATATTATTTACGGAGAGTTCGAACAGGAAATAAAAGATTCTATTATTGTATTAAAGTTGATTAAACCGGAAAATTTGCAACCGAGTTATAAGCAAGCCTGGAAATTACAACTCCGTAACATTTATCCTTTGGGGGGAAGAGAAATTTCCAAAGAAGGATTTGATTTTGATATTTTTTATAATATCGAGGGACAAGAACCGCAGAATAACTACGACGGTAAAATTCTTTTACGTCAATTTAAGCTTGACAGATTGGATGAAAGCGGTAACGAAAAACCTGACGGTAAGTTCGACTTTAGACCGGGGATAACAATTATACCCGAAACCGGCGAAATTATTTTTCCGGTGCTCGAACCTTTCGGAAGGGATTTGCCTGCAGAGCTTCCCAAGGATATTGCTTATTATTCGTTATATGATACCACAAAAACTTTTGCCCAAAATGATGTTTCTAAAAACAAATTTTTGATGAAAGGGGAATACTCCGCTTCGGTTTCATCAACTTTCCAAATTGGATTTAATGTTGTGGAAAATTCCGTACGTGTTACTTTGGACGGGCGTGAACTGAAAAACGGTGTGGATTATGTTGTAGATTACAACATAGGGCAAATTACGATGCGTAATGCCGATGCAATGGTGCCCGGAGCAAATCTGAAAATAACATATGAGCAGAACGATTTATTCCAGTTGGCTTCCAAAACTTTGCTTGGACTTAGAGGTATTTATAAATTTGGGAAGGATACCCACCTCGGGTTTTCTTTCTTAAATTTAAATCAAAAAACACTTAGTGATAAAGTCCGTATTGGCGAAGAACCGATAAACAACTCTATTTACGGGATTGATTTTAAAACCAAGCAAGATTTACCGTTCCTTACAACGGCATTGGATAAAGTTTTTTCTACAAGTGCAAAATCGTCTTTCAATTTAACAGGAGAGTTTGCATATATTAACCCCGACCCTAATACCAAAAAGAGTACGGTTGCCAGCGATAACGGGCAAAGCATTGCCTATATTGATGATTTTGAATCTTCAAAAAGAACAATCCCCATCGGAATTTCCTATACAAGTTGGAAAGATTTATCGGTACCCGATTCTTTACCTCTTATTGGTGATTTATCAAAAAAGGAACAGATGAGATATAAAGGGAAGAGTTTTTGGTACAACATTCTCCCTTCCAGAACATATACAACCGATATTTGGCCGAACAAGCAAGTCTCTACAAAGGATAAAGATGTTGTGGTATTGGATTACTATTACATGCCTGACGAAAAAGGTATGTATAATAACAATCCAGATTTAGTCGGTAATTCCGATAAAGCTTGGGGCGGTATGATGAAATCTCTATCGTCCACTGCAAATAACCTTGTGGAAGAAAAAATTGAGGCCATTGAATTTTGGATAAATATATTTGATGCTCCAGACGGTGCAGTATTGCATTTGGATTTGGGGCAAATTAGTGAGGATATAATTCCAAACTTAAAGTTGGATACTGAAGATAAAGAGCCGTGGAACGATATTATTGATGAAGGGGAAGATACCGGTATTGACGGATTACGTAACGTTGACGAACCGGGATACGATCCTAAAAACAATCCGGATCCGAACGGAGATGATTTTAAATTAATTTCCGGCGGATTTTTACCCGAACATTTTCTTAGAATTAACGGAACTCAAGGAAACGCGGCACTTTCCGATATCGGACGTTTCCCCGATAGCGAAGATATGAACGGAAATAAAAAATTAGATAAAATTAATAATTATTTTCGTTACGATATCCCCTTAGATACGTCTATTGCTCGTAACCCTTATATTTCCGGTGGCGGAGCAATTAACGATAAAGGCGAAAAATCAACTTGGTATCAAATAAAAGTGCCTTTAAAAGAATATAAAAAGATGATTGGGAATCCTACCTTTTCATTGGTGGAATATTTACGTCTTTGGGTTAGCGGGGTTAATTCCGATATACATTTTCAATTAACCGAATTTAATCTTGTAGGGAATCAGTGGCAGAAAATTGTTGACGGAACCCATGTAACTGCGGAAGATACCGTTTTAACAATTTCCAATGTAAGTATTGAAGAAAATCCTTTTTATTACAGCCCTCCGGGAATTGTTAGAGAAAAAGACAGAACAAATCCCGAACAGAATATTCTTAAAAACGAGCAATCTCTTGACATGATTATTAACAATCTTGAGGATGGTGATTACAGAACAATCGTAAAATATTTGGTTAAGGGCTTGGATGTATTTAATTATTCGGCTATGAAACTTTTTGTACACGGAGATTTGGATACATCGAACGGGTCAATTTCGTATTACAAAAACGAGAAAGATTATGCAACAGATTTATATTTCCGGTTCGGGGCAGATAGTACAAATTACTACGAATATATTCGTCCTACAAAAGCCGGTTGGGAAGAGATAAATATCAACTTTGATGATTTAACGGCAATAAAAGCAAGCAGACCGCCTGAACTTGTAGATTCCGTATATCGTATTTCGGTACCCGGGAAACCCGGACATTATTACGGCATAAGGGGTAAGCCTAGTTTAACTAAGGTTGCATTTTTGGCTCTCGGTATTTATAATCCGCCTAATGTAGGAACAATGTTTCAAGAAGTATCGGGGCATCTATGGGTTAACGAACTGAGAGTTGTGGGTGCCGATGAAACACCCGGATGGGCTACAAGTGCCAATGCCTCTATAAAATTTGCCGATATTTTAACCGTTAGCGGTTCGTTCAAACAAACCGACCCGTATTTCCATAAACTTTCGGATAGATTCGGTAAACGTGTTGATGCACGAACTTGGAATGTTCAGGGTAATCTTAATATTCTTAAATTATTGCCATTTAAAATGCCCGGTAGTAATTTATCTATTAATGTTTCCCACTCGGAATCAATTTCCAAACCTTTATACAAACCGCAGACCGATATTCTTGTGGAAAAAGCTGCTGAAAGTATTGCTAATCCGGATAGTTTAAGAGAAGAAACGGAAACAATAAATATCAGTAATACAATATCTGTTTCTAATATTAAGTTGCAAATCCCTTCAAAAAAATGGTATATACGCGAAACAATAAACGGACTTTCATTTAATTACAGTTTTAACAATTCATATTCTCGCAGTCCTTCAACAAAATTTGCCAACAGATGGGGTTGGAACGGAAGTGGCAGATATAGTGCGAAATTCAGTAACGATAATTTCTTTCAACCGGCTAATTTACCCATAATTGGAATTTTCTTTAAAATATTTAAAGATTACAGAAATGTAAAAATTTATTTTACACCTCAATCGTTTAATGCTAATCTGTCTGCCAAACGCAGTTACAGCTACACTAAAAGCAGAACAGCTAATGTTGCGGCGAATGTTAGTCGCGATTTTACGGCTAATCGTGGTTTTAATTTCAGATGGAAGTTAACCGAGGGAGGATTTTTAAATCTTTCTTCCGGATACGATTTAACCATTAACTCTTCGCTTGTCCATTTGTTAACGGACGAAAACGGAATCGACCGTCCGGAAAAAGATATATGGAATGATATTTTTAACGGTGAGTTGTTTGGCAGAGATAACGGATATAATCAAAAAATATCCATTAATGCAAAGCCGAAAATGCCTTCGCTTTTTAATCTAAACAAATTTTTCATTTTCTCTGCCGGTTATTCGGTATCCTATCATTGGCGAAATAATTTTGCACAACCGGATTTGGGAAGAAGTGCCGGTTGGTCTAATAGAATTAGCGGAACCTTACAGGTTAAACTTAAATCTATTATGGATCCTCTTTTTGCTTTTGCCAAGGGAAGTACAAAAAAGAAAACAACCGGCAGAAAAAAACGTACAAGCAAATATTCAAAAAAGAATATCGAAAATAAAATAAAGACAAAAGCGGAAAAAGATAAGGAAGAAAAAAAGAGGACTAAAGTTGTTGAAAAACCTTCTGTTTTTAACAGTGTACTGGGAATAATGCTAAGTTCAATAAAATACGTCCTTTTCGATTATGACCAAATAAGTTTTAATTTTAGTCAGAATAATTCGCAGGCAAGTAGCGGTTTAAAATCTTTTGGTACGGGTTTTTGGAATTTTTGGGGACCTCATCAAGATGATATTAATGGACCAAGCAGACTTTATCAATTCGGTTTTACATCCGACCCCGGTCCGAGGGCTTCGGGTGGACAACTTTCCGATAAGTTTTCACAAAAAAATAACTTTACAATTAAAACAAGGCGTCCACTTTGGAAAGGTGCAAATCTTGATGTTAACTGGGATTTGGGTTGGGGATATAACAAATCCACTTCATTGGAAGTTGATTCTTTAACCGGAGCAATTACAATAATTAATACAACCGCCTCCGGAAATTTGAATAGGTCTTTTTTAACATTTCCTATAGCGGGGGCTTCCGTAGAAGCAATTAATAATCTTTACGATCCCAATGCCCCCGACCCTAATAAAAGTCTTTCGGAAGCATTTGTACAAGGATTGGAATCTTTGCCGCTGCTTGCCAATGTTCCCGTATTAAAAGATATTGCGCAATATATTCCGCGTGCTAACTGGAGAATAAGCTGGTCGGGGTTGGAAAAACTTCCCCTTGTAAAAAAATTGTTTAAACGAGCTTCGCTTACACATAGTTATACCTCCAAATATACGGAAGGATGGAAGTTAAGCGCCGACGGTAACGAGCAAATTCAAATGCAAAAAGTTACGTACGGGTTTTCACCTCTTATCGGATTAAACTTAACTTTTGTAGAGCTGTGGGGAGGTAATGTTAAGGGAAATATAAAATATTCGACAAAGAAAGATTACACTTTAGGAATTGCTACAAAAGCAACTACGGAAACATTTTCCAATGATATGAATATCTCTTTAAGCTTTGGTAAGTCCGGTTTTTCACTCCCCTTATTCGGTCTTTCGTTAAAAAACGATATTGAAATATCTTTTGCATATACACAAGGGCGTAATTCGGTATTAATTTATCAAATGGGAGAAAGGTTTGATAAAAAGGGGAAGCCGCAAGATGGAACCAAGCGTGTTTCTATTGAGCCTCGTGTAAAATATGTAATGAGTTCTCGTGTTACGTTGTCTCTCTTTTTCAAACGTACATCAGTAGAGCCGGAAGGAGCATCTAAAATTCCACCTACAACAACCAACGAGGCGGGACTTGATGTTCATATCTCAATTCAGTAAATAGGAAATAAAATAATAAAATTAGATTAGGCAAATAAAATGGATAAATTTAAAATACTTTGGGTTGACGACGAAATAGAAATGTTGAAATCTCATATTATTTTTCTTGAGGAGAAAGGATATGAAATTGAAACTGTTTCAAACGGCGAAGATGCAATCCAATTGGTTGGCGAAAAAAAATATTCGCTGATTTTTTTGGATGAAATGATGCCCGGCATGGGGGGGCTGCAAACACTTTCCAAAATTAAGGAGATTGCCCCGAATGTACCGGTGGTAATGGTTACAAAAAGTGAAGAAGAATCTCTTATGAATAATGCTATCGGGCAAAAAATTTCCGACTATTTAATTAAACCGGTTGTGCCTTCTCAAATGCTTATGGTTTGTAAACGTATTTTGGATGGACAAAAGATTTCCGGAGAATATGTACAACAAGATTACATGAAAGACTTTAGTCAAATAAGTCGTATGCTAATGGATGATTTGGATTATGAAGATTGGATTGAAATATATTTGAAATTAGTCAATTGGGATTTGGAACTTGATGCGCATCCAGAAATTGATTTGCGTGAAACCCTTGATGCACAACGCCGTGAAGCAAATCAAGAATTTGGAAAATTTATTGAACGCAATTATAAAAAATGGGTAAATGATATTGATGATTACAAAACACCCATGCTTACTACTGAAATTGCGGCTAATTATGTTTTGCCGCTTGTAGATAAAGGAAACGGACCTGTTTTCTTTTTTGTTATTGATTGTTTGCGTGCAGATCAATGGCTTGTAATGGAAAAACATCTTACAGAAATGTTCGATATAAAAAAAGATTATTATTATTCCATACTTCCTACGGCAACACCTTATGCTCGTAATGCTCTCTTTGCCGGACTTTTCCCCTCCGAGATTGAACGCGTTTATCCTGATTTATGGGTTAGCGGCAATGATGATGAAAGGAGTATGAATAAACATGAAAAAGAATTATTTGAAAAATTGGTGCAACGGAAAGGGATAAAATTGAATAACGATTTAAAGTATATGAAAATTATTAATCCGGAAGTGGGGCGTAATTTTCAGCAACATATAGCTTCTCACAGAAACACACATTTAATGGCTGTTGTGGTAAACTTTTTAGACATGATTGCTCACAGTCGTTCCGATTCCGATGTTCTAAAAGAAATTGCTCCTAACGAGGCGGCTTACCGCTCTTTAACAAACAGTTGGTTTATGCATTCTTCTTTACTTGGTATGTTTAAAGAAATTTCCAAAATGAAAAACGCCAAAATTGTTGTAACAACAGATCACGGCAGCATTCGTTCGTTGCGAGGTTCAAAAGTTTTGGGCAATAGAGAAGCATCTAACAATTTACGGTTTAAGTATGGGAAAAATTTAAAAGCAGACGATAAGCATGCTATATTTGTAAAGGACCCGTTGGAATATAAATTGCCTCGCAGAGGTATTACCATTAGTTATATTTTTGCGAAAGAAGATTATTATTTCGTTTATCCTACGGATTATCACAAATATCTTTCTTATTATAAAGATTCTTTCCAACACGGAGGTGTTTCTATGGAAGAGATGATTTTACCCGTAATTACTATGGAGAGCAAGGCGTGATGGAATTTCCGTTTGAAGTCATGATTAATTCGGAAAGGGATACTGAAAAAATTGCCCTACAATTTGCCGGTTCCCTCAACAAAGGCGATATTGTTGCTTTTATCGGGAACCTCGGTACGGGAAAAACTTTTTTTATCAAAAAAATTGCAAAATATTTTGGGATTGAAGAAGTAACAAGTCCTACCTTTTCAATTGTAAACACATATTACGGTAGCATAAAAATCAATCATTTTGATTTTTATAGAATAAAAAGAGAAGTTGAATTATATGATATCGGGTTTGAGGAATATTTAAGCGATGCTTCCGCAATCACTCTTATTGAATGGGCGGATATGTTTTATAGAATTCTTCCGAAAAATGTTTTCAGAATTGAAATAACACATCAAGGCGGAACTAAACGTAAAATTAAAATAAACAAAAAATAGATTATGTTAAAATTTAAAAAGATATTGGCAATAGAAACATCGGATGAACTATGTAGTGCCGCGGTTTTACTTACCGAAAAAGATTTTGCCGAAATTAATTTTCAAAAGAAGTTTGTGCATTCCGAAAAACTTATGCCAATGATTTCCGATTTGTTGAAAAACTCTGAGGTGGAACTCAACGATATAGGATCCATTGCCGTTTCCATAGGACCCGGCTCGTTTACCGGCTTGCGTATAGGGTTAACCGTTGCAAAGGGATTGGCCGCAGGCAGAGATATTTCCATTATCCCGGTCCCTACTTTCGATGCTTTGGCTTTTCAACTTTCTTCGGTTTTACCAGGCGGAACCGAATTTATTATTGCAAACAATGCAAATATTAATGAAATCTATTTTGCAAAATATAAAACTGAAAATAGTACCGTAAAAATTTTGAAAGCAACAACGTTATTGGATAAAAGCGAATTTTCTGTTTATAAAAATGAAACGGATTTATTGTTTGGAAATTATATGTGCCGAACCGATTATTTTAACCTCTCTTCGCCAACGGCTTCTGCCGTTGCAAAATGGGGTTATATTTTTGGTAAGGATTTAGTAACTTTCGACCATGATTTATTGGAACCTGACTACTTAAAGGAATTTGTAGTAAAACGTAAGTAAAACGTTTTACAGATAATAATTATGAACAAGAAATTTTCACATATCACAATTCTGAAGTATTTTACGATTGTTTTTTTTCTTGAGGTCGCTTCCCTTTTTGCCCAACTAGTGGGTCCAAAAATTTATTCCACGGAAAAAGAGTACGATTTCGGAAATATTGTGAAAGGTTCGGTTGTTTCTCATAATTTTGAAGTAATAAATAACGGTGATGCGGAATTAAAAATATATAAAGTACATTCATCGTGCGGATGTACGGCGGCAAATCCGAATAAAGATATTTTACAACCCAAAGAATCTACAAAAATTAAAGTTACTTTTAATTCTTCCGGACGTTCGGGAAGGCAAAAAAAATATATTAATATTTTTAGTAATGATAAACTAAATCCACGCTATCGTTTGGTAATTTATGCTAACATCTTAACAAAAGAAGAAGTTGCAAAAACAGATATTGCAACACCGCATATTTGGGTGGAAAACACCAAACATAATTTCGGTACCGTAAAAGAAGGGACTGTTTTAACATGGGATTTGAAAATAAAAAATATCGGAGATACAACTTTAATAATAAAAGATGTACAAACCTCTTGTGGTTGTACGGCAGCATTGTTAAGTAATGATAATCTTGAACCGGGAAAATCCGGGAACATAAAAATTGAGATGGATACAAGCGGAATGAAAGGGATGAAGAGCAGAGTGATAGCCGTAACTTCAAACGATCCTCTGAATCCGAGAACAGTAATTACACTATTTGTAACAGTAGAAGAATAAGGAAGACCATGGGATTTTTTACAAGAACAAAACAAAATATTTCTACGGA
Source organism: uncultured Melioribacteraceae bacterium (assembly GCA_964617555.1). GTDB lineage: Bacteria > Bacteroidota > Ignavibacteria > Ignavibacteriales > Melioribacteraceae > 1-14-2-50-31-20. The sequence continues at coordinate 20,499 of CAZTYP010000101.1, forward strand.
AAACATAAAGCGAGATGTTCCTGACGGACAATGGATTAAATGTAAATCTTGCGATGAAATTATTCACGTTAAACAATTGGAACTTCATTCGTGGGTTTGTCATAAATGCGGTTATCATTTCCGCATTGGCAGCAATGAATACATTTCTCTTTTAATTGATAAGGGAACATTTAAAGAATATGATAAAAAAATGCGTTCGGCAGATCCGCTTCAATTTGAAGATACAAAAAAATATAAAGACAGAATTAATGCTGCAATAAAAAAAACCGGTTTAAATGATGCCGTAAAATGCGGAGTAGGAAAAATTGAAGGGCACAAAGTCTCGTTTGCATGTATGGATTTTAAATTCATCGGAGGCTCGATGGGCTCTGTTGTAGGTGAAAAAATTGCACGTGCAATTGATAGAGCGTACGAACAGAAAATACCTATGGTTTTAATATCGCAAAGTGGTGGAGCTAGAATGATGGAAGCTGCTCTATCCCTAATGCAGATGGCAAA